>NZ_JBHYTK010000275.1:2736-5048 GCF_042749255.1 Streptomyces sp. NPDC059524
GCCTCACCCCCCCCCCGCCCTGGGGCCCCGCGCCCCCCCGCGGCGCGCCCCGCGGCGGGCGCGGGGGCGGGGGCCGGGCGGGGGGGGGGCCCCCCCCCCCGCTGCGCGTGCCGCTGCACCTGTTCGCGGGGCGGCGCGACCGGCTGGTGTCGGTGCCGGAGGTGGTGTCGTGGCGGCGGCACGCGGGGCGCGGCTGCGAGGTCCGCACGATGCCGGGCGGGCACTTCTTCGTCCGGGCCCACGAGGAGGCGTTCCTGCGCGAACTGGCCACCCTGGCACGGCGGTACGCGCGGGTGCCCGTCGCCGCGTGAGCTCCGGCCCGCTTCCCGGTCCACGGCGGCCGGGTCATGACCTCGTCATGGCCCGGCCGCCCGCATGTTCACCCCCGGCGGGTGCGCCGGTCCCTGTCCCGGCGTCCGGCGCCGGTGCCACGCTCGGTGCGGCCCCGCCCGCTCAGGAGGTACGAGTTGACGCCCACATCACCGTCGCGCGGCTGGCCGCGACCGCACGACGTACGCGTCCTGGAACCACGGCGCCTCGACCCGCTCGCCGGCCGGCTGCGGGCCGCGCTGGCCGCGCGGCCGGGCGGGACGGCCGGGGCGGCGGCGGTGCCCGCGCTCGCGCTGTGCCGGGTCTTCCGGCCCGGGCACGATCTGTTCGTCGAGGACGGCGGTGAGCTCTCGGCGGCGTGGGAACTGCTCGCCGGGGACCGGGATCCGGCCGGCGCCGCACGTCGCCCGCACGCCCTGCTGGGGGTGCGGGCGCTGTCGTACGCGGCCGGGCTCGCCCGCGCGTGCCATCTCGCCGGCGACACCGACCGGCGGGTCGTCGCCGTGGTGCGGGCCGGGGTGCTGCGGTCCGACGCGGGCCGGGCGGCGCTGGCCGAACTGGCGCACGCGCCCGGGCCCGGCGTGGTCGTGCTCGCGCTGTCGCCCGGGCCGGTGGCGCCCGGCGGCCTGTTCGACCTGGGGCACGACGGTGCGGGGCGGGCCGGCTCCGGGGGGTTCGGTTCCGCGCTGTTCGGGATGGTGCGGGAGGCGCGGGGGCTGCTCGGGTTCCCCGGGGAGCCGACCGCGGTGCCGGGCGTGGTCGTGGACGGGCGGCGGGTGCGGGAGGTCGAGGCGGCGCTGCGGCGGGCCCGGGACGCCGGGCGCACCGTCGTCGTGCGGTGCCCGGTGGAGGCGGGCGGACGCGGTGTGCCGGGGGCGCTCGCGCTGCCGGTGCCCTCGCCCGCGCCTTCGGCGGCCGGGGAGTCCTGGGCTGCCGTGTTCGACGCGGAGCTGGCGGCGGTGGGGGCGGAGCGGCCGGAGCTGATCGCGGTGTGCACCGGCGACGAACGGGCGCCTGGCATCGGCCTGTTCAGCCGTACGTTCCCCGAGCGGACGGTGACGCTCAGCGGGTCCGAGTCTCATGTGGCGGGCTGTGCGGCCGGGTTGGCGGGTGGGCAGTTGCATCCGGTGGTGCCGGTCGGGGACGGGTTCGTGGACCGGGTGGCGGCGCCGCCCGGGGTGACCTTCGTGGTCGGCGGGGATGCCGAGGTCGTACCGGGGGTGCGGTGGGCCGAGCCGCGGGACGCCGCGCGGCTGCGGGAGCTGCTCGGGGAGGCGGCCGGGGTGGGGGACGCGGTGACGGTCGTGCGGGTGCCGGACGGGGGCGTGCCGGGTGAGGTGGCGGCGGTCGCCCGGGAAGGCGGGGTCGATGTGCTCTGCGCCGGGACCGGGACCGGGCGGGACGTGCTGATCGTTGCGGTGGGGGCGGGTGCGGGGTGGGGGCTCGGGGTGGCGGCGGCCGGGCGGGAGCTCGGGCTCTCGGTGACCGTGGTGGACCCGCGCTGGGTGTCCCCCGTGCCGGAGTCGCTGGTCGGGCTGGCCGGCCGGCACGGGGTGGTCGTGGTGGTGGGGGGCGGGGACGCGTTGAGGGCTGCGCTGGCGGGGGGTGGCCTTGGCGGTGGGCCTGTGCTGGCGGTTTCGGAGGGGGATGTGGCGGGCGGGGCCCGGGCGTTCGCCCTGCGGTTGGCCGGGCGGGTGGCTTCGTTGTCGGGCGGCCTCAGAGCGTAGGCCCTCCGGGGGGCGGGCGGGTTTGAGCGGGGGCCTCGACTGACCGTCCGCCGGATGGGGGCGGGCGCGCGCCCCTCGCGGGGCACTCTTCACCCGGCCGGCCTGGCGCCGGCCCTGCCCGGTGCCTCGCCGCCGTGGCTGTTCGCGCCCACGCGGCGCAGCCGCACATCGGTACAGCCTCGCGCCCCTGAAGGGGCGCACCCGGGGCCAGGCCGACACCCCCGGCCGACCTGGCCCCGGCCCTGCTCCCACCCT
>NZ_JBHYTK010000276.1:0-374 GCF_042749255.1 Streptomyces sp. NPDC059524
CGGAGCACGCGGCCGGCGCCCGCAACGCGCAGCTGCTCCAGGCACAGGCCATGGTGAACGGCTACACCCACGCCATCTGGTGGGCGGTCGGCATCCTCGTCGTCTCCGCGACGATCGCCTTCTCGCTGATCAACACCGGCGTCCCGGGCAGCGGCCCCGCCGCCGCATCCGGTGACACGGCGGAGGAGGCCGACGAGGTCAAGATCCCGGTGGTCGCCCACTGACCCCCGGAGCGACCGGTTCTACCTGAGCCAGGGGAGGTCCGCCCCGGCCTCCTTCGGCTGAAGTGGCCCCGGGGCCCTCACCCACTTATACGCGCGGGGGGTGGTGGGGGGGGGGGGGTTGCGGGGGGCTGGTGGCGGGGGGGGGCGGCG
>NZ_JBHYTK010000276.1:384-4958 GCF_042749255.1 Streptomyces sp. NPDC059524
GCGCGCCTCGCCTGGCGCGCCGCCCCCCCGGCGCGCGCGGGCGCGCGCGCGCACTCTCGATCTCTCTCGCCCGGTCCACCCATCCTCCCCCACCCCGCCCCCCCCCACTTCTGCTGTTCGGGGGAGAGCCGGGCGAAGAGTGCCTGGCGGACCGTCGAGACATGGCCCGGGGCGCTCTGCCGCAGCACGCCGAGCCCCTCGTCGGTGAGCACCGCGAACTGGCCGCGCTTGTCCGACGGGCAGTCCTCGCGCCGCACCCACCCGTTCTTCTCCAGGCGCGCGATCGCGTGCGAGAGGCGGGAGCGGGTGATCTTGGACTGGATGGCCAGCTCGGTCATCCGCAGCCGGCGGTGCGGGGCCTCGCTGAGGGTGACGAGCAGGCCGAAGTAGATGTGCGGCATCTTCGCGTCGCGCTGCAGTTGCCGGTCCAGGTGATCCTCGAGGAGCGTGGTGGCATGCAGGTACGCACGCCAGGTGCGCTGCTCGTCGTCGGTCAGCCACTGCGGCTCTGCGCTCTCCATGACTCCATCGTCTCCCTTGCCAGGACTCACCCCAAGCTTCCTTCTTGAATATTAAACAAACAACGATTACTTTTGGCAGTGGCTGGACGCTTGAAACTTCAAACTTTCTGACTCGCTGGAGGCTGCCGTGACCGCACCCGCGCCGGAGCGCATGCCCGCGCTGTACCTCTCCCACGGCGCGCCGCCGCTCGCCGACGACGCCCTGTGGACCGGCCAGCTCGCGTCCTGGTCGGCCGACCTGCCGCGCCCCAAGGCGATCCTGATGGTCTCCGCGCACTGGGAGGAGGCCCCGCTCGCCCTCGGCGCCACCGAGACCGTGCCGCTCGTCTACGACTTCTGGGGCTTCCCCGAGCACTACTACCAGGTCCAGTACGCGGCTCCGGGCGCGCCGGAACTGGCCGAATCCGTACGCAAGCTGCTGCGGGCCCCCGGCATCCCCGTGCAGGACGTGCCCGACCGGGGACTGGACCACGGCGCGTACGTGCCGCTCGTCGAGATGTACCCGGACGCCGACATCCCGGTCCTCCAGGTCTCCATGCCGACGCTCGACCCGCACAAGCTCATGGAGATCGGCCGGCGGCTCGCCCCGCTCCGGGACGAGGGCGTCCTGATCGTCGGCTCCGGGTTCTTCACGCACAACCTGGCCGCGCTGCGGCAGGGCGGCATCCCGTCCTGGTCGGTCGAGTTCGACGACTGGGGGCACCGGGCGCTCGACGCGGGAGACGTGGACGCGCTGCTGGACTTCACGCGCAAGGCGCCGGCCGGCAATCTGGCCCATCCGCGTACGGAGCACTTCGCGCCGCTGTTCGTGACGATGGGGGCGGCGGATGCCTCCGGCGAACTGGGCTCTCAGCGCTCCGTGATCGACGGGTTCTGGATGGGTCTGGCGAAGCGGTCGGTCCAGTTCGGCTGAGGCCGCGTCGCCGGGTGCGGGTGGTCGGTGGCTGGTCGCGCAGTTCCCCGCGCCCCTGAGATGCATGGCGCTTCGCGCCGCATCTCCTCGATGAATGGCGCCGGACGCCTTGATCTGGGGAAGGCGCGGCGAAGCCGCATGCCTTCAGGGGCGCGGGGCTGTGTCCATCAGCGGCTCCGCCGCGGGGCGCGAGCAACCCCCACCGGGCCGCGGACTCCGACGGTGATCAGGCGGGCTCGATCAGGTCGAGGGCGAGTTGGGCAGCGGCCAGCGCCTGCTCGCCGCCGACCTCCAGGGCCGTGTCGGCGAACTTGATCGCGTGGTCGTTGCCGTGCGCCGCGGCCCGCGCGAAGACCTCCTCGGGCTCGGCCCCGGAGGGGACCGGCGCGGGCGCGGGCGTGGACGGCGCGTACACGGACGTCACCGCCGCACTCGCCGCCCAGGCCGCCTCCAGGGACCCGGCCCACAGCTCGCGCGGCAACGCGGGCAGTGTCCGCAGCACCGCGTTCGGCGCGGTCGCGGCGTGCACGAGCATCACCGGCGACCCCAGCGCATGCGTCCCGTACATGCGCACGGCCGCCCCGACCAGCTCCCCGAGCCGCTCGCGCGCCGCGTCCGGATCGACGGGCCCCGCCTCCGCCCACGCGGGGAACGCCGTGAGCCGGGTGAACCGCGCCCGGATCCCGCCCGACTGGTCGTCGATCCGCGGCACCGAGTCGAGCGCCCCCGCCGCGTCCGGCACGGAGGGCAGCGAGGTGAGCGGCGGCAGCGGCTGGTGCCGGGCGGCCCAGTAGCCGAGCCCGTGCGCGAGCTCGGCGAGACGCGGGGCGTTCGTCCCGGCGGGTTCGGCGAGCAGGGTGCGGACGGCGTGGCCGACCCGGATCACGGGGTGCGTGGCGCCCGCCGCGATGCCGGGCAGCAGCCGGGGCCACCACTCGGCGAGGACGTCGCGCCAGGGCCGCTCGGTGACGGCCCGCTCGAAGAAGACGATCCAGTCGGCGAGGCGCTTGGGGTCGCCGAGAGCGCCCTGCCAGTCGTCGGCGCGGATCGGGTCGCCCGGCGCGGGCATCGCGTCGAGCCGCTCGGAGTACTGGTCGAGCCAGCGGTGCACGCGCGGCGCCTGCCCGCCCCGTACGAGGGACTCCACGGCCATCGGCCCGTGGTTGCTGAGCCAGCCGTCGAACTCCGGACCGGTGGTGTGCAGTCGCTGGAGCGCTTCGTCGAGGGTGCCAGTGGTGTCGTGGATGGTGTCCATGGCGGCACCGTAGGGGCGGCACGAGGGGCGGCGGATCGGCCGTTGGGTCTACTCCCGGTCGTACTCCGGCTCGTCCATCTGACCGAGGCCGCGACGAGGCATCCCTCCAGGGGCGGGTTTACGCGCCCGGGGCGAGGTCCTTCTCGTACCAGGCGACGTCCCAGTACCGCCCGAACTTCCGGCCGACCTCCCGGTACGTGCCGACGGGGCGGAAGCCGAAGCGGGTGTGGAGGCGGGCGGAGGCCTCGTTCGGCTGGGTGACGCCCGCGTACGCGCGGTGCACGTCCTGCCCGGCGAGCGCGGCGAACAGCGCCCCGTAGAGGAGGGAGCCGATGCCGCGCCCGCCCGCGTCCGGCGCGCAGTACACGGTGGTCTCCACGGAGGTGGCGTACGCGGCCTTCGGGCGGAAGGGGCTCGCCGTCGCGTATCCGAGGATCCGGCCCGAGTCGTGTTCGCGGGCAACCAGGAGTGGGTACCGGGCGTCTTCGAGGTGGGAGAGCAGCCAGGGGCGTCGCTCCTCCGGAGTGAAGACGGCCGTGTCGAAGGTGATCGGCGTCTCGCGCACGTAGTGGTTGTAGAGGTCCGTGAGGGCGCTGAGGTCTCCCTCGGTTCCCCGGCTGACCTGCACCTCTGTGGACTCCGACGGCATCCGGGGGCTCCTTCTCGCGCGGTGTGGCGCGACAGGGTACTGCATGATCAGAAAAAAGATGGGTCGGCTTGGGAATTCTGTCCGGATTCCAGTCGTTGTTTCCTTCGGATGCCGGTCAGCCCGGGAGGGTGGACCAGCGGTCCTGCCCAGTCGACCCACCATCGCAAGGGAGCACGCATGGCAACCCGTGCCGTAGCCCGTCGTAAGTCCGCCGCGTCCGGCGAGACTGATGCGGCACGCAGTGTTCGCGCCGTAGGCGGGGAGATCGCCGACCGCGACCTGGTCGGGATGTACCTCGACGAGATCGCGCGTACACCGCTGCTCGACGCCGCCAAGGAAGTCGAGCTGTCCCAGACCATCGAGGCGGGTGTCTACGCCCAGCAGATCCTCGACGGAGAGGTCGAGGACAGCGCGGCCGCCGGCAAGGCGACCCGCGAGGAGCTGGAAGCGCTGGTCGCCGAGTCCGAGAAGGCCAAGGACGTCTTCATCAGGTCGAACCTGCGTCTGGTCGTGGCGGTCGCCCGGCGGTACCCGCGCTCGGGCCTCCCCCTGCTCGACCTGATCCAGGAGGGGAACGCGGGCCTGGTCCGCGCCGTCGAGAAGTTCGACTACCGCAAGGGCTTCAAGTTCTCCACGTACGCCACGTGGTGGATCCGCCAGGCCATCACGCGGTCCATAGCCGACCAGTCGCGCACGATCCGTCTCCCCGTCCACCTGGTCGAGGAGCTGGGCCGCATCCGCCGCGTGCAGCGCGAGTTCAACCGTGAGCACGGGCGCGAGCCCGAGCCCGCGGAGATCGCCGCCGAGCTCGACAAGACGACGCCGGAGCGGGTCACCGACGTGCTCGACTGGGCCCGCGACCCGGTCTCGCTGAACATGTCGGTGGACGACGAGGGCGAGACGCAGTTCGGCGACCTCCTCGAGGACACGTCGGCGGTGTCTCCGGAGCAGTCCGTGCTCACGCTGCTGCGCAGCGAGGAGCTGGACGATCTGATCGGGCGGCTCGACCAGCGCACGGCGTCCATCATCAAGATGCGGTACGGGATCGACGACGGCCGTGAGCGGACCCTCACGGAGGTCGGCAAGGAGCACGGGCTGACCCGTGAGCGGATCCGGCAGATCGAGAAGCACGCGCTGTTGGAGCTGAAGAAGTTGGCCCGGGACACGGGGTTCGACGCGGCGGCGTAGCCCCTCCGGGGGAGTGCGGGACGGGCGGCGCCTTCAGGGGGGCGGCCC
>NZ_JBHYTK010000277.1:0-4628 GCF_042749255.1 Streptomyces sp. NPDC059524
GATGCGCACTTCGTGCGCGATCTCCATAGGGGCGGTACCGCATCGGGGAAATGCGGCGCGAAGCGCCTGCATTTCAGGGGCGCGGGGAACTGCGCGACCGGCCCCCACCGGGCCGCACCCGAGAACGAGACCGGTGGGCCCGGGCTCTCATGACCGGCCTCGCGGCGCGTGGCGGTGGGCCAGCGCCTCGTAGGACGCCGACAGAGCCGGCGCAGCCGTCTCGTACGTGCGCTGCGCGACGCCCACGAACAGGCAGTCCACGACGAGCAACTGGCTGGTCCGGGAGGACATCGCGGCGGGCCGCAGCTCGCTCTCGCGCGCTATGGAGGTCGTCAGGACGTGGTCGGCGTACTGCGAGACGGGCCCGTCGGGGCGCCCGGTGATGGCGATGGTCGTGGCCCCGTGCTCGAAGGCGACCCGCAGCGGCTCGATGACGTCACCGGTCGCGCCGGAGTGCGTGATGGACACGGCCACGTCGCCGGAGCGGAGCGTCACCGCGTTGGTGATCGCGAGGTGCGGATCGCTGTGCGCGTGGGCGATGTGCCCGATGCGCAGCAGCTTCTGGGCGAGGTCCTGGGCGACGAGGCCGGAGGCGCCGACCCCGTACACGTCGACACGGCGGGCGCCGGCCAGCGCGTGCACGGCGGCGCCGAGCTGCCCGGTGTCGAGTCCGGCGGCGGTGTCGGCGAGGGTCTGCTGCTCGTCGTAGGCGAGCTTGGCGACGACGTCGGCGATCGGGTCGTCGACGGCGATGTCGGCGGTGACGGCGGGGGCCCGGCCGGACTGCTGCTGGGCGGCGAGTCCGGCGAGGGCGAGGCGCAGGTCGCGGTAGCCCGGGTAGCCGAGGAGGCGGGCGGTGCGGACGACCGTCGCCTCGCTCGTGCCGGTGAGCTCGGCGAGGCCGGTGACGGTGAGGGCCGCGCAGCCGGCCGGGTCTCCGGCGACGGCCTCGGCGACCCGCTGCATGGACCGGGTCATCGACGGCGCCAGGGTGCGCACCTTGGCCGCGAGGGCCGCGGGCGCCGGCGGCGCGTCGTTGGCGAAACTTTCCTTCACGTCATTGCTCACGTTTTGAAAGATATTTTCGGAACGCTTCGCGGTCAAGGGCCCTTCGGCCCGGGCGCACAATTGAGGGCATGGACACCATCAGCCCCTTGGAGCAGGCCCTGCACGCGGCCCGCGCGCTCGTGCTCGCCGACCTCAAGGCGATCGGCGTCGCCGACGCCGACGTGGTCTCGCTGGTCGAGGACGCGATCACCTCGCGCCGCTGGTGGGTCGAGCAGTGGCCGGAGGGTGTCGCCTACGTCTCGGGTCTGGTCGCGCAGGACGTGAAGGACGGGCTGCTGGAGCGGTACGGGCGCTGGCCGCTGTGCATGGTCTGCGGTCCCGGCTCGGGCAGCGAGGGCCCGCACGCGCTCGACATCGAGCCGGAGCTCGGCGAGGACCCGCACTGGGTGTGCGCGGAGGCCGGGGTCGTCGTGGCCCGCCTCGGGGCGCTCGGCACGGTGGCCGGCGGATGACGGTCTACATAGATCCGCCGAACTGGCCGGGCCACGGCCGGATGTGGTCGCACCTGGTCAGTGACGTGTCGTACGACGAACTGCACCGGTTCGCCGAGGGGATCGGGGCTCCGCCGCGGGCCTTCGAGCGCGACCACTACGACATCCCGTCGCACCGGTACGAGGACGCGGTGCGCGCGGGCGCCGTCGAGATCGGCTCCAAGGAGCTGGTGCGCCGGCTCACGGACGCGGGCCTGCGCCGCCCGAAGGGCCGCCCGGCCTAGGGCGTGTGCCGCCCAGGCCCTGAGCCGTTCTTCAGGCGCGGTGCCGGACGAAGCGGAACTCTTCGCGGTCCGGGGCGGACTCGGTGCGGGTGAACCCGACGCGTTCCAGGACCCGTTGGGACGCCGTGTTGTCCGGATCCGTGTGGGCGACGACCGTGCGCATGCCGCCGTGGCCGAGCGCCCAGAAGGTCAGTACCTCGACCGCCTCGGTCGCGTAGCCCTGCCCGCGGGCGTCGGCGACCAGGTCGTAGCCGATCTCCACAAGGCCGTCGTCGGGCGCGCTGTGGAAGCCGATGCCGCCGATCGCGCACTGGTCGGAGGCGCGCACCATCACGTACGTGCCCCAGCCCCGCACGTACGTGCCCTGCTCCCAGGCGCGCACCGTGATGCCCGAGCCGCCGCGGGTGCCGTCGCCGGGCCCGCCGCCCAGCCAGCGGAAACCTCCGTCACCGTCACCGGAGTTGAGGTCGGTCGCGGCCTCGCGGGAGATCTCGTGCAGGGTGAGCCGGCGGGAGTTGATGCGGTGCGGTTCCATGCGGTGAGCATGCGCGGGGCGGTGCGGGCGGGCAAGCGATTTGTGGGCGCTCAGGGGGTGAGCAGCGCCAGTTCGGTACCGAGGTTCTCGCGGGCCGGCGCCTCCCAGGCCGCCTTGCCGTGCGGGGTGCGGAACAGCCGGGGCAGGTCCAGGAGCTGGCGCAGCACGGCGGCGCGGCCCGCGCGGAACGCCTCGTCGGGCACGAAGCCGTACTCCTCGCGCACGGCCCGGGTGTACGCCGCGTAGGCCTCCGGCGGGGCAGCCAGGATCGCGAGGTCCGCGTCGCACAGGGCCTCGCCGTTGGTGTCGCCGTCGGCGGGGTCGTGGGTGACGGTGAGGCGGACCAGGCGCGCCACCTCATCGACCTGAGTCTGCGTCAGGCCGACTTCCGCCAGGGCCCGTTCGGCGAGCGCGGCCGAACGCTCCTCGTTCTCCGAGCGGTCCGGGCGGTACACGGCGTCGTGGAACCAGGCGGCGAGCCGGACGAGTTCGGGGTCCGCCGCGTGGGCCTCCAGTACGTCGATGTGGTCGAGGACCGCCTTGAGGTGGTCGGTGGTGTGGTACCGGCGCTGCGGCTCCGACCAGCGCTCCAGCAGGGCGCGTCCGTAGCGGTCCGGGTCGATGACGCAGTCGTCCGTGTCGAGTGCCGCCAGGAGGGCCCGTCGCCACCGCGGGATCAGGTCGTGCTTCACCTCGTCGTCCGTCATGAGGCGACCTTAAACCCTGGCTCTTGTGTACCCCCAGGGGGTATGTTACGTTCCTCGGCGTCAGATACCCCAGGGGGGTATCAATGGACGGCAGGTCCGGGAAGGTCTGGGAGGGAACAGTCATGGAAGGCGTCAATCCACGGCGCTGGTGGGCGCTGCTCGTGCTCGCCACCGCGCAGTTCATGGTCATCATGGACACCTCGATCATCGGGGTCGCGCTCCCCGAGATGCAGAAGGACCTCGGGTTCTCGCAGGGCGACCTGCAGTGGGTCTTCAACGCGTACGTCATCGCCTTCGGCGGACTGCTGCTCCTGGGCGGCCGGCTGTCCGACCTGCTCGGCGCCCGCAAGGTGTTTGTCGCCGGCTGGAGCGTCCTGATCGCCGGATCCGTCGTCGCCGCGGCCGCGCAGACCGCGTGGGTCGAGATCGCCGGGCGGGCGGTGCAGGGGGTCGGCGGCGCGCTCATCGCGCCCGCCTCCATGACGCTCCTGATGATGCTGTTCGGGCACAACCCGAAGGAACTCGGCAAGGCCATGGCCCTTTACGGGGCCGCGGCACCGGCCGGCGGCACCGCGGGCGTCTTCCTCGGTGGCGTCTTCACCGAGTGGCTGAGCTGGCCCTGGGTCTTCGTCATCTACGTGCCGATCGGTCTCGCGACCCTCGCCGCGACCGGTCTGCTGCCGGCGGTCGCTCCGCGCCGCGGCGCGGTGGACGTGCTCGGGGCCGTGTTCGTCACGGCGGGTCTCGCGCTGGCCGTCTACGCGGTCGTCCGGGCGCCCGAGGCCGGCTGGGGCTCCACCGGCACGGTGCTCCAACTCGTCGGCGCGGCCGTGCTGCTGGGTCTGTTCTTCGTCGTCCAGCGGGTCGTGAAGGCGCCGCTGATGCCGCTGAGCGTGTGGCGGATCCCGCGCCTCGGGTCCTCGAACCTGGCGATGGCGCTGCTCGGCGCGGCCTGGATCCCGATGTGGTACTTCCTCAACCTCTACCTCCAGCAGGTGCTCGGCTACGGGGCGTTCGCGTCCGGCGCGGCGCTGCTGCCCATGACCGGGCTGCTGATGGTGTTCATGACGGCGGTGACGGCGCGGCTGCTCGGACGGTTCGGGGCCAAGCCGTTGATCGGGGGCGGGCTGCTCGTGCTGGCCGCCGGGCTGTTCTGGCTGTCGGCGGTCGGGCCGACGGGGTCGTTCCTGGTGGACGTGCTGCCGGCCTCGCTGGTCGCGGCGCTCGGCATGTCCCTCGCGTACATCCCCGCGATGATGGCGGCCATGTCCGGCGCCCCGCAGGAGCAGGCCGGGCTCGCGTCCGGCATCGTCAACACGACGTACCAGGTGGGTTCGGCGCTGGGCCTCGCCGCGCTGACCGCACTCGCCACGTCGCAGGGCGCGGGCCGGCTGGGTGACCTTCCGGCGCTCACGGACGGGTTCAGCGCGGCGTTCGTCGGAGCGGGGGCCATCGCCGGGCTCGCGGGACTGGTGACCCTGCTGGTGATGCGTGGGGAGCCGGGTGCTGCCGCGGGGGTTCCGGTGGCGGCGGAGAAGGCCGGCGTTTGAGCGCGGCCGGTTCCATCGACGGCGCGAGGCCCAGGGCAGAACCTGCCCTGGGC
>NZ_JBHYTK010000278.1:0-4605 GCF_042749255.1 Streptomyces sp. NPDC059524
CGCACCGTACGTACTGGCGGTGGCGGATCAGGCGCCGCTGGCGTCCAGCATCTCGTCGCGCTCCACGATCTTCACGCGCTCGCGGCCCTGCGGCTCGCCGAGCGCCTTCTCGGCGGCGTCGAGCTTGTACCAGCCCTCCCACGTCGTGTAGCGCACGCCGCGCTCGCCGAGGAAGGTCTCTACGGCCTCGGGGGTCGGGGTGGACGGCGTCTGCAGCCGGCCCTCGGCATGGTCCTCGAGCAGGTTGGCGATCGTCTCGTTGGCGTCGCCCTTGGTGTGCCCGATCAGGCCCACGGGACCGCGGCGGATCCAGCCGGTGACGTACGTCGACGACAGGTGCGCGCCGCTCTCCTCGATCACGCGGCCGCCCTCGTCGGGAACGGTGCCGGTGGTGACGTCCCAGGGCAGCTTGGGCAGCTCGTCGGAGAGGTAGCCGACGGCGCGGTAGACGGACGTGACGTCCCAGTCGGTCGTGCGGCCGGTGCCCTTGACGTTGCCCGTGCCGTCCAGCTCCGTGCGCTCGGTGCGCAGGCCGACGACCTTGCCGTCCTCGCCGAGGATCTCGACCGGCGACTCGAAGAAGTGCAGGAAGAGCTTGTGCGGGCGGTCGCCGACGTCGCGGATCGCCCAGTTCTCCAGCGTCTTGGCGACCATGTCGGTCTGCTTGTTCTTGCGGCGCTCCGCGATCGAGCCCTCGTCGTAGTCGATGTCCTCGGGGTTGACGATGACCTCGATGGTGGGGGAGTGGTCCAGCTCGCGCAGCTCCATGGGGCTGAACTTGGCCTGGGCCGGCCCGCGGCGGCCGAAGACGTGGATCTCGACGGCCTTGTTGGCCTTGAGCCCGTCGTGGACGTTGGCCGGGATCTCCGTCGGCAGCAGTTCCTCGGCGGTCTTCGCGAGAATGCGGGCGACGTCGAGGGCGACGTTGCCGACGCCGAGGACGGCGACCTTCTCGGCCGACAGGTCCCAGGTGCGCGGAACGTCCGGGTGGCCGTCGTACCAGGAGGCGAAGTCGGCGGCGCCGAAGGAGCCGTCCAGGCCGACGCCGGGGATCTTCAGCTCGCGGTCGAACATGGCGCCGGTGGAGAAGACGACGGCGTCGTAGAAGGACCGCAGATCGTCCAGGTGGATGTCGGTGCCGTAGTTCACGTTGCCGAAGAGGCGGACCTGCGGCTTGTCGAGGACCTGGTGCAGGGCGGTGACGATGCCCTTGATGCGGGGGTGGTCGGGGGCGACGCCGTAGCGGATCAGGCCGAAGGGGGCCGGCATGCGCTCGAAGAGGTCGATGGACACCCCCGGCTCGGCGGCCGCGGCGGACTTGAGCAGCGCGTCTGCGGCGTAGATGCCGGCGGGGCCGGCTCCGACGATGGCGACCCTCAGGGGGCGGGGCATGTTCAGGTTCCCTTCGAGTGGTCCAGGGGGTACTCGAAGAGATCTTAAAGTAAGGCAAGCCTTAGTTGGCAGGCGGGTCCGTTCTATGGGGTCATAAGGGAAGGTTATGAGATGCCATAGCCTGGCTTGGGTGCCTGCGGGCTTCGGGCATAGACCGTACGGTGCCGCTGTTGCACACCACCGGGCGGGGCTGAAGGTCAGCCGTGCCACGTAGTACAGGGAGCGTCGCATGACCAAGGAAACCGAGAAGGCCGTACTGGCGGGCGGCTGCTTCTGGGGAATGCAGGACCTGATCCGGAAGCTGCCCGGAGTGCTGTCCACCCGCGTCGGCTACACCGGCGGTGACACTCCGAACGCGACGTACCGCAACCACGGCGATCACGCCGAGGCCATCGAGATCGTCTACGACCCGTCGGCCACCAGCTACCGCGACCTGCTGGAGTTCTTCTTCCAGATCCACGACCCGAGCACCCGCGACCGCCAGGGCAACGACCTGGGCCGCAGCTACCGCTCCGCGATCTACTTCGCGGACGACGCGCAGCGCGCCACCGCCGTCGACACCATCGCCGACGTGGACGCCAGCGGCCTGTGGCCCGGCAAGGTCGTCACCGAGGTCGAGCCGCTCGGCGACTTCTGGGAGGCCGAGCCCGAGCACCAGGACTACCTGGAGCGCTACCCCGACGGATACACCTGCCACTTCCCGCGCCCGAACTGGAAGCTGCCCCGGCGTGCGGAGGCCTGAGAGAAATTCGGGTGACCTGGCCGGCGGGGCGCGTTACCGTCGACTCATGAACGTCATCCACCGCAGCAACACCGCGACCGCGCGAGCGACCAGCTCGCCGGTTGCCGCCGCCTGACGTTCCACCTTCCACCGGCGACCGGACACGGTCCGCCGGTGTTTCTCTGTGTGGTGCTCCCACCCTGTGACGACCGAGCGGCCCGCCGTCCGGTGCCTCCGCCCCCTACGCGCAGCCCCCCGGGCGCGCGGACGCACAGGAGACACCCCATGAACGAGAACCTCGACACGGACACGGTCGTACGGACCTTCGTCGAGTACTTCGAGGACCGCGGACACCGCCGTGTCACCGGCTCGACCCTGCTGCCCCCGCCCGGCGACCCCGTGCTGTTCACCACCTCGGGCATGCATCCGCTCACCCCGTACCTGGAGGGGCGCCCGCATCCCCTCGGCCGGCGCCTGGTCAACGTCCAGCGCTGTCTGCGCACTACCGACCTCGACGAGGTCGGCGACCGCACCCACCTCACCGTCTTCGAGATGCTCGGCAGCTGGTCGCTCGGCGACTACGAGGGCCGGCAGAGCCTCGAATGGGGCTACGACCTGCTCACCGAGGGCTTCGGCGTCGACCCCGGCCGGCTCCACGCCACCGTCTTCGGCGGCGACGAACAGGTCGGCCCCGACACGGACTCGCTCGAAATGTGGCAGGAACGCGGCGTGCCCGTGGAGCTCACCGTCGACGACAACTGGTGGTCCAACGGCCCCGCCGGCCCCTGCGGTCCCGACTCCGAGATCTTCCTGTGGACCGGCGACACGCCGCCCCGCTCCACTCCCACGCAGGACGACCGCTGGGTCGAGATCTGGAACCACGTGATGATGCGGCACCGCCGCCTCGACGACGGCTCCCTCGTCCCCCTGCCGCAGCGCAACGTCGACACCGGCCTCGGCCTGGAACGCCTCACGACCCTGCTGCAGGGCCGGACCTCGGTGTTCGAGTGCGACGTCTTCGACCCGTGGCGCGGGCTGGTCCCGACACTGTGGCCGCTCGACGAGTCGGCCCTGCGGCTCGTCTGCGACCACCTGCGCTCCGCCGTCGTCATCCTCGGCGACGGCGTCCGCCCCTCCCACACCGGTCGCGGCTACGTGCTGCGCCGGCTGCTGCGCCGCACGCTCACCGTCCTGTGGCGCGACGACCCTTCGCGAACCCTCGGTGACCTGCCCGCCGAGCTGGTCCGGCACACCCAGGACCACTTCCGCCAGGACGGCGGCCCGGAGCCCGACGCCGTACGGCGGCTGCTGGTCGAGGAGGAGCGGCGCTTCCGGGGGCTGCTCGAGCGCGGGCAGCGCGTCCTGGCCCGCCCTCGATTCCAGGGGCCGCTGGACGACGAGGACTTCCGGTACCTCCACGACACGCACGGCCTGCCCCGCGACCTGGTGCTGAGCCTGCGCGACGAGTGAGGCCATCGTGTGGGTCTCGTGAAGATCATGGAGGCCAAGTGAGTGACAGCGGGTGGATCCGGCGGCGCGTCACACCTCAACGGCCGATTTGTCTGTTCATCCTTCCATGTGAAGAACCATCAGACATGGAGGTGGTGCGGATGAAGCCGACCGCTCGAGGAATCATCGTGGCAGGGGCAGGACCCCTGCTGGCGCTGGGGTGCTGGACGGCCACCGCCGTGGCCGACTCGGACGCGCCGCATCCGGCGACGTCCGGGCAGGCGCAGGTGCCGTTCGGTGTGCAGGGTGCGGCCGGTCCGGGGCTGGACGTCCCGGGATACGGGGATGACGACGACGCGCAGGAAGGGCCTGCGGGCTACGGCGCGCCGGAGGGTCCCAAGGGCCATGACGAGCACGGTCCGAAGGGCGGCGAGGACGAGCACGGCCCGAAGGGCGGCGACGAGCAGGGCCCCAAGGGTCATGACGAGCACGGGCCCAAGGGTGGCGACGAGCAGGGGCCCAAGGGTGGCGAGGACGAGGGGCCTTCGGGCTACGGCGAGGAGACCCCGCCGACCTCGCCCCCCGTGACCCACCCGCCGGTCACGACTCCGCCCGTCACCACCCCGCCGGTCACGACGCCTCCGGTGACGCATCCGCCCGTCACCACGCCCCCGGTGACGACGCCTCCGGTGACGCATCCGCCGGTCACCACCCCGCCCGTGACGACGCCTCCGGTGACGCACCCGCCCGTCACGACGCCTCCCGTCACGACGCCGCCCGTGACGCACCCGCCGGTCACGACGCCGCCCGGGACGACGACCCCGCCGACGGACCACCCGAAGCCGCCGGAGCTCGCCGAGTCCGGTAGCGAGAAGGGGCTGTACGTGCTCGCCGGGATCGCGGCCGCCTGCGTCGCCGCCGGTGCCGTCTGCCTGCGCATCACCCGCCCCTCGAAGCGCCGCGCGCACTGAGCGGAGCCCGCGAGGACGTGGGGGCGGGGGCGGGGGGCCCCGCCGCGCCCCGGCGGGCGCGGGGGGGGGGTT
>NZ_JBHYTK010000279.1:0-1658 GCF_042749255.1 Streptomyces sp. NPDC059524
GGGCCGCGCCCCCCCCCGCCCCGCGCCCCGCGCGCCCCCGCGCCGCCGCCCCCCCGCGGGGGGCGAGGGGCGAGGGGTGCAAGCACCCTGCGGCCGTCCCGTCAAGCCAGAAGCGGACGGTCCCGCGCGGCGCGGCCTGTTACAACGGAGCGTGCGGCCGCAGCGGTCGTGTGTGTCGCACCTGCCCGCACCGAAGGGGACGACGCCTTGTCCATTCGCCTGTACGACACCAGCGCCCGGCAGATCCGCGATTTCATCCCGCTCACGCCGGGCTGTGTCTCGATCTACCTGTGTGGCGCCACGGTGCAGGCCGCACCCCATATCGGGCACATCCGTTCCGGTCTGAATTTCGACATCATGCGCCGCTGGTTCACGTACCGCGGTTACGACGTGACGTTCGTGCGGAACGTGACGGACATCGACGACAAGATCATCCGTAAGGCGGCGGAGCAGAGCCGGCCGTGGTGGTCGATCGGCTACGAGAACGAGCGGGCGTTCAACGACGCGTACGACGCGCTGGGCTGCCTCCCGCCGACCTACGAGCCGCGTGCGACCGGGCACGTGCCGGAGATGGTCGAGATGATGCGCGGGCTGATCGAGCGCGGTCACGCCTACGAGGCCGACGGCAGCGTCTACTTCGACGTGCGCTCGTTCCCCGGTTATCTGGAGCTGTCCAACCAGGATCTGGACGATCTGCGCCAGCCCGACGAGGGGGTCTCGGGCAAGCGGGATCCGCGGGACTTCGCGATGTGGAAGGCGACGAAGCCGGGCGAGCCGGACTGGGAGACGCCGTGGGGGCGGGGGCGTCCGGGCTGGCATCTGGAGTGCTCGGCGATGGCCCACAAGTATCTGGGGTCCGCGTTCGACATCCACGGCGGCGGCATCGATCTGATCTTCCCGCACCACGAGAACGAGATCGCGCAGGCCAAGGCCTTCGGTGACGAGTTCGCCAGGTACTGGGTCCACAACTCGTGGGTCACGATGTCGGGCGAGAAGATGTCGAAGTCGCTGGGCAACAGTGTGCTGGTCGGTGAGATGGTCAAGCACTGGCGGCCGATCGTGCTGCGCTACTACCTGGGTACTCCGCATTACCGTTCGACGATCGAGTACAGCGAGGAGGCGCTGCGCGAGGCCGAGTCGGCGTTCGCGCGGATCGAGGGCTTCGTGCAGCGGGTGACCGAGCTGGCGGGCGGGACGGTCGCCGCGGCCGACGAGGTGCCGCCGGCGTTCGCGGAGGCGATGGACGACGACCTGGGTGTGCCCGGCGCGCTCGCGGTGGTGCACACGGCGGTGCGTCAGGGCAACAGTGCGCTGGCGGCCGACGACAAGGAAGCCGCCGTCGCCCGCCTCGCGGAGGTACGGGCCATGCTCGGCGTCCTGGGCCTGGACCCCCTCGACGCGCACTGGGCGGGGGAGGGTGACCGGACGGAGGATCTGCACGGGGTCGTCGACACCCTCGTACGGCTCGTGCTGGACCAGCGGGAGTCGGCGCGGGCCCGTAAGGACTGGGCGACCGCCGACGCGATCCGCGACCGGCTCGGCCAGTCCGGCCTCGTCATCGAGGACAGCCCGAGCGGACCCCGCTGGACCCTCGGCTCCCGCTGAGAACCAGGTGAATGTGCCGCCCGGGCGATCGGGCGGCCCACTGCATCGACGGA
>NZ_JBHYTK010000279.1:1668-4573 GCF_042749255.1 Streptomyces sp. NPDC059524
CGCCGGCCCCAAACGCCTCGCCCCCCGCGCCCCCCCCCGGCGCCCCCCGGGCCCCCGCTGTAAACGGTGTATTTGGGGCCGGCGGGGCGGCGGGGCCCCACACTTCATAGACGTACACATCCACAGACAGACGTAAGAGACAGGTAGGTCATGGCCGCCAACAACAACCGCCGCATGTCCGGCAAGAAGGGCGCGCAGGTCGGCAGTGGCGGCCAGCGGCGCAAGGGCCTGGAGGGCCGCGGCCCGACGCCGCCCGCCGAGATGCGCAAGGGCCACAAGAAGAACCGCATCGCCAACGCCCAGGCCAAGCGCACCCAGGGCCGCCCCAGCAACCGCACCGGCGGCCCGCGCGGCAAGGCGACCTCCGAGATGGTCGTCGGCCGCAACCCCGTCGTCGAGGCACTGCGCGAGGGCGTGCCCGCGGTCACGCTGTACGTGCAGCAGTTCATCGACAACGACGAGCGCGTGCGCGAGGCGCTGCAGCTCGCCGGTGACCGCGGCGGCATCCACCTCATGGAGGCCCCCCGCCCCGAGCTCGACCGCATGACCAACGGGCTCAACCACCAGGGCCTCGTCCTCCAGGTCCCGCCGTACGAGTACGCGCACCCCGAGGACCTCGTCGCCGCCGCCTACGACGAGGGCCAGGACCCGCTGATCGTCGCCCTCGACGGCGTCACCGACCCGCGCAACCTGGGCGCCGTCGTCCGCTCCGTCTCCGCGTTCGGCGGCCACGGCGTCCTCGTGCCCGAGCGCCGCGCCGCCGGCATGACGGCCGGCGCGTGGAAGACCTCCGCCGGTACCGCCGCGCGCACGCCGGTGGCCCGCGCCACGAACCTGACCCGCGCCCTGGAGCAGTACAAGAAGGCCGGCATCGTGGTCGTGGGCCTCGCCGCCGACGGTGAGCACGCCGTCGGCGACCTGGCCGCGCTCGAGGGCCCCGTCGTCATCGTCGTCGGCAGCGAGGGCAAGGGCCTGTCCCGCCTCGTCGGCGAGACCTGCGACTACCGCGTCCGCATCCCGATGCCGGGCGGCGCCGAGTCGCTGAACGCCGGTGTCGCCGCCGGTGTCGTGCTCTACGAGGCGGCCCGCCGCCGGGCCTGACCAGGGCCCGGACCCGGACCGGCCAGGGGCTGACCAGGGGTTGACCAGGGACGGTCCGGGCTTGACGGGGTCCGGACATTTCGGTGGGCGCGAGGCAGTGTCCTAAACACACATCACTCGGTTAGATGAGTGTGGACACCAGAACGCCCCGCACTCCCTCGGGGGATCGCTCGTCGGGATTCGACGACGGCCCCGCGCTGAGCATGGTGAAGGTGCCGTGCGACCCGGCGCAGGTCATCGTCAATCACGCGAGCTTCCGCGTGCAGCTCCCCCGGGGGCAACAGACGCAACTCCCGCGCATCGCACGGCACGTGAGCGCCCTGGGCCCGCGCGTCCCCGTCATCACCGCCGCGGGCACCCCCGGTGCCCGGCGCCGCCGCGTCGTCATGAGCGGCGGCGGAGGCCTCGACACCGGCGGGCTCCTCCAGGGCGCCCGCCGCGCGGGCGACCCCGTCGACGACGGCGGATCCACCCAGGTCATCCCACGGGTCGACATCGCCCGCGACCTCGCCGACGACCTCGACCTGTACCGGGACGAGCCGACGCAGGAGACGCCCGTCATCGGGCAGCAGGCCGGCGCCCCCGGCACGCGGATCCTGCCTCAGATGCGCCAGGCCGGCAGCGCCTTCGAGGAGACCGGCGAACTCGACCCCGTCGCCTACGCGGACGACGAGTTCGACGGCCCCGACGGCACCGACGGAGACCCCGAGCACGAGCGCGCCGCCCGCCGCTACGGCCCCGTCCGGCACGCCTACTACCCGGGCCGCCGTATGAACCTGGGCGTCGTGCTGCTCCCGCTGCGCGTCTTCCTCGGCTTCATCTCCATCTACGCGGGCATGGGCAAGCTCTGCGACCCCGTCTACTTCGACGGCGGCGAACGCGGCTCCATGGTCAAGTGGCTCAACTCGCTGCACCCGTGGGCCCTCGCCGAACCCCTGCGCGACTGGGCTCTCCAGCACCCCGTCGGCGCCGGACTCGCCATCGCCTTCCTGCAGGTCATCGTCGGTGTCCTGACCGTGCTCGGGCTCTGGCAGCGGCTCGCCGCCGTGTTCGGCGCGCTGCTCTCCGCCGCACTCCTCGTCACCGTCAGCTGGAAGACCGTCCCGGCCTACGACACGCCGGACATCATCTACCTGGCCGCCTGGTCCCCGCTCATCATCGCCGGCGCCCCCGTCTACTCCGTCGACGGACGGCTCGCCAGCGGCGCCTGGCGGCGGCTCGGCCCGCGCGCCGCACTCGGCGAACTCCGCCGCTATGTGCTGCGCCGCGGCACCGTCGTCGCCACCCTCGTCATCGGCGGCACGCTCCTCATCGGCTCGCTGCTCGGCGCCGCCGTGCGCGACGCGGACCGCGTCACGGCCCCCGGCCCCGGCGACACCCCGCGCAACGAACTGCCCGGCTCCCCGCTCCCGTCCGAGCCCGGACACCGCAAGGAGAAGCACCGGTCGCAGAGCCCCTCGGCGGTCAACTCGCCGACGCAGGGCACCACGTCGAGCCCGACCGGCGCACCGAGCGCCCGGGAGACCGCCGGCGCGACCAGCGGCACCACGACGCCCGCCCAGACGCAGGGCGCGACGGCCGGGCAGGCCCCGCCGCAGCAGACGGCGCCGCAGCAGTCGGCCACCAGCACCGGCACCACCAGCGGCCCGACCTCCGGCGGCACGACCGGCGGAACCTCCGACGGCGGCACCACCTCGGGCGGCTCCGACGGCGGCGCCGACAAGCCGGGTCTGGTCGGCGGCCTCCTCGGCGGCTGACGGGCTCCACGACCCCCATGACGACGGGGCCCCGCACACCGTGTGTG
>NZ_JBHYTK010000280.1:0-4555 GCF_042749255.1 Streptomyces sp. NPDC059524
CAACGGCGGGGGGCGCCTTTCATCGGGGGAAGGCGCGGCGAAGCCGCATGCCTTCAGGGGCGCGGGGAACTGCGCGAGAAGCCCCACCGGCCCGCAGCCCCGCGTCGGCCTAAAGGTCCCCGTCCGCGGGGGGAGGCGGCGGTGGAGGGGGAGGCGGCGGCCAGGACGCGGAGCGCGGGCGCTCGGAGGGCCGCGGCGGCCGGAGCGGGGCCGCCATCGTGGGCGCCGCCGAGACGTCGTCCCGCACCTCGCCCCGGGGCGGATCGGGCTCCGGCTCCAGATACGGGTTCTCCGGAACATCCGGCGAGCCGTACGGGTGGGGCGGGGCGTACGGACCCGCCCGCTCATCGGGCGCGGGGACGGCGGCCCGCGCCGCACGCGAGCCCGCCGCGCCTGCCGCCCAGGCCAGCACGGCCCCGCAGCCGCCCGCCCCGGCCCCCCACGCCGCCCCGAGCAGCAAGGCCGTCCCCGTACGACCGTGCAGCTCCACCCCCGCGTCGAACGCGTCGAAGCCCAGGACCGAGAGGGACGAGGACGCCGAGACGTCCGTCAGCCGGACCAGGAGGGGGAGGGCCACGGCGGTGACCACGCCGAGCCGGAGCGCGCAGTGCGCCGCAAAGACGAGCACGCCCTGGCGCGGCCCGCGCGGGGTGCGCGCCGCCGTGAGGACCCCGGCGCACAGCATCATCAGAGCCGCGGCCAGGGGCAGCAGCCACACCCGCCCGTCCAGCTCGGCGAGCCTGCCCACCGTCACCGGCTCGTCCGCCGACACCCGCAGCAGCTCCCCGAGCGGGTCCGGCAACAGTTGACCGAGCCCACCCGTCGCCGCCCCGTCCCACGGCACGAACAGTCCCAGGGGCACCCCGAGCCACACCCCGTTCGGCGCCCCGAGCAGCGCCGCGCCCGCGATCCGCCGCGGATGCTCGTCACCGGCCATCGCGTACGCCGCCGCGGCGAGGCCGGCGAGCACCGCAAGGAGCACCACCCCGACCAGCGCCGACACCGCGGGCCGCACCACCCGGTGCAGCGGGTCCAGGACGCGCGGCAGCGGAGTGCGCCGCGACGCCAGCAGCGCGATGAGCAGCACCCCGAGCACGAACACCGCACCGCCCAGCAGCGTCGGCCCCGTCCGCACGGTGAAGCCCACCGACGCCTTCGCCCCCGCGAGGTCGCCGAGCCGGCCGGGCAACAGCCCCGCGACACCGCCCGGCAGCCGGTCCGCGATCCCCGCGGGCAGGCCCCCCTTGTCGGGAATGCCCCCAAGACCCAGCTTCGTACCGTCAATCGTGATGAGGTCGTGACCCGCCCACGACAACCCGCCGAGCAGTCCGAGAAAGAGCGCCGCCACCGTGCCCGCGCGCGCCGCCAGTTCCCCGAATCCCACCTCAACGGCCCCTGAACGCAGGGACCGCAGGAAGAACCAGCTGAGCAGCAGCGCACCGGTGAGCCCCACACCCAGCGGGGCGACATCGATCGCCGTATGTGTCTGAGCCGTGTCCAGACCGAAGGCCGAGACGTCGCCCGACGGTGCCACCTGCCCGCCGACGCCGAGCGTCACGACGGCGGCCGTCATCGGTCCGAGGGAACCGGCCGCGTCCGCGTCCAGCAGGTGCAGGCCCAGCGCGGCGACCCCCACCATCCCGATGAAAGCCCAGCTCACAGCGGCGACGGCCGAGATCAGCACATCGCCGGCGAGCGCGGCACCCGGCCGCCGGGTGCGCCGGCCGGTCTCCGTCACGGACATCTTGGACCCCCCGATCCGTCCCGCAACGCCCCTGATTTCCCATTTACTCATGATCCGTAGGGAGTTGTGGGCTCTTACCACTCTCGGGGCCCGTATCGTCCCCGTCAACGGCGGACGCGAGGACGGGGCGGGGGAGTCTTCACAACCCCCGACGCAAGGCCCGACTTTCGGTCACGGGGGGCTTCCTGAAATAGTTCCTCACGATGTTCGACATCCCTAGACTCCCCATGACGGGGGCAAAAATCGGGGGACAACTCAGTGGGGCATGGAGTGCCTGAACTCGTACTGGAATTGAACGGCAGGACCTGGACGCTCGACCCGTCCAGGCCGTACACCCTGGGGCGCGACCCCGGGGGAGACATCGTGCTCGACGACGCCCGGGTGTCCTGGCGTCACGCCACGATCAGCTGGGGCGGCCGCAGTTGGGTCATCGAGGACCACGGGTCGACCAACGGCACCTTCGTGCAGGGGCAGCGGATCCACCAGATGGAGATCGGTCCCGGCTCCTCGGTGCATCTCGGCAACTCGACCGACGGTCCCAAGGTCAGCGTGCAGGGCAGCGCCCAGGCCGCCGCCGTGGCCACGCCGCCGCAGCAACAGCATGCGCAGCAGGCCCCGCCGCAGCACCAGCAGCAGGCCGCGTGGCCCCAGCAGCAGGCGCCGCAGCAGCAGCCCCCGCAGCAGGCCTGGAACCAGCAGCCGCCGGCGCAGAAGGTGCCGCAGCAGCAGGGCGGCCCGGCCGGCGCCCCGCCGGTCTACGGCGACCGCAGCCCCACGACCTTCCACCAGGTCGCCCTCGGCCGCGTGATGCGCATCGGTCGTGCGCTGGAGAACGAGCTGGTGGTCTCCGACCTCCAGGTCTCCCGCCACCACGCCGAGTTCCACGCGACGCCCGACGGCCGCTTCGAGATCCGCGACCTCGGCTCGCACAACGGCACGTACGTCAACGGTCAGCCGATCGCCAAGGGCGGCTCCCAGCTGCTCGGCCCGAACGACATCGTCGGCGTCGGCCACTCGACGTTCCGCCTGGTCGGCGACCGCCTCGAGGAGTTCGTCGACACCGGTGACGTCTCCTTCTCGGCGCGCCACCTCACGGTGACCGTCGACGGCGGCAAGCAGATCCTCAAGGACGTCTCCTTCGGCGTCCCCGAGAAGTCGCTCATCGCCGTCATCGGCCCCTCGGGATCCGGTAAGTCCACCCTGCTCAAGGCGCTCACCGGCTACCGGCCCGCCAACCAGGGTGACGTCCTCTACGACAACCGGAACCTGTACAAGCAGTTCGCCGAGCTGCGTCAGCGCATCGGTCTGGTCCCGCAGGACGACATCCTGCACAAGGAGCTGACCGTCAAGAAGGCGCTCAAGTACGCGGCCAAGCTCCGCTTCCCCGCCGACACCAGCGAGCAGGAGCGCGAGCAGCGCATCGACGAGGTGCTGCGCGAGCTCAAGCTGGACATCCACAAGGAGAAGAAGGTCACCTCTCTCTCCGGTGGCCAGCGCAAGCGCGTCTCGGTGGCCCTGGAGCTGCTGACCAAGCCGTCCCTGATCTTCCTGGACGAGCCCACCTCGGGCCTCGACCCGGGCATGGACCGCGACGTCATGCAGCTGCTGCGCGGCCTGTCCGACGACGGCCGCACGGTCCTCGTCGTCACCCACTCCGTGGCCGAGCTCGCCCTGTGCGACAAGCTCCTCGTCATGGCGCCGGGCGGCTCGGTGGCCTACTTCGGTCCGCCGGAGGAAGCGCTCAACTTCTTCGGCTACGAGACCTGGGCCGACGTCTTCTCCGCGTTCGAGAACTACCGCGACTACGACTGGGCGGGCCGCTGGAAGGGCTCGCAGCACTACCAGATGTACGCCGCGGACATCGACGCCGTCGCCCCGCAGTCGGTGCAGATGCCGCCGCCCGCCGCGGTCAGGCCGCCCAAGCCGCAGCCCTGGGGCTCGCAGCTGATCACGCTGATCCGCCGCTACTGCTCGGTGATCGCCTCCGACAAGGGCTTCATCGGCCTGATGGTGATCCTGCCCGCGGTGCTCGGCCTGGTCTCGGTGGTCATCCCCGCCGACTTCGGCCTCGCGCCGCCCAAGCCGCCGTCCCGGTTCAACGGCGACGCGGGCACGATCATGCTGATCATCGCCGTCGGCATGTGCTTCTCGGCCGCGGCCAACTCGGTCCGTGAGCTGATCAAGGAGCGGGTCATCTACGAGCGCGAGCGGGCGACCGGCCTGTCCCGCTCCGCGTACCTGATGTCCAAGGTCATCGTCCTCGGCGTGATCACGGCCATCCAGGGCATCATCATCTGCGGTATCGGCTTCGCCCCGCGCGACCTTCCGGCGGAAGGCCTGCTGATGCCGCCGGCGGTCGAGCTCTGCATCTCGATCATCGCGCTCGGCTTCACCTCGATGATGTTCGGCCTGGTCATCTCCTCGCTGGTGAAGACCTCCGAGAAGACGATGCCGCTGCTCGTCATGTTCGCGATCGTCCAGGTCGTGTTCACCGGCGTCCTCTTCCAGATCTACGGAACGCTCGGCCTGGAGCAGTTCGCCTGGCTGATGCCGTCCCGCTGGGCCATCGGCGCCGCCGGAGCCACGCTGGACCTGGCGCACCTCATGCCGCCGTGGGACCAGCAGAAGCCGAACGACCTGGACCCGCTGTGGGAGCACTCGGTCGGCCAGTGGGGCATCAACCTCACGATCCTGATCGCCCTCGGTGTCGTCTGCGGCTTCGCGGTCGCGCGCCTGCTGCGCCGCCACGAGCCCGAGGTCATGCGCAAGTAGTCACGGCTCAGGTACGCGGACGACGGAGAAGGGCGGCAC
>NZ_JBHYTK010000281.1:0-4289 GCF_042749255.1 Streptomyces sp. NPDC059524
TCGCCGCGCCTTCCCCAGATGAAAGGCGCCCCGCACCTGGATCGGGGAAATGCGACCCGAAGGGTCTGCATTTCAGGGGCGCGGGGCTGTGACATCAGCGGCTCCGCCGCGGGGCGCGAGAAGCCCCACCGGCCCGCAGCCGGGAGCCGGACCGGATCAGGCAGCCTCGATGGCCGACCGCAGCGTCGGGTGCTTGAAGGTGAAGCCCGACTCCAGGAGTCGCGTCGGGACCGCGCGGGTGGAGCCGAGGACATCGCCCGCCATTTCGCCGAGCACCGCACGGAGCGCGAACTCGGGGACGTTGAGGACGGCGGGCCGGTGCAGGACGCGGGCCATCGTGGACGTCACCTCCCGGTTCGTCGCCGGGTCCGGAGCCGTGAGATTCACCGGCCCGGACAAGGACTCCTGCTCCAAGAGGAACCGCAGGGCCGCGACGTGGTCGTCGAGGGCGATGAACGACCAGTACTGCCGACCGTCCCCGAGCCGCCCGCCGAGCCCGGCCCGGAACAGCGGGAAGAGCCTCCCCCACGCACCCCCGCGCCGCGCCACGACGAGCCCCGTCCGCGCGAGCACCGTACGGATCCCGGCCTGGTGCGCGGCCGCCGTGGCCGCCTCCCACTCGACGCACAGGGACGGCAGGAACCCCTCCCCCGCGGGCGCGGACTCGTCGACGACGCGGCTGCCGGTGTCGCCGTAGTAGCCGACGGCGCTGCCGTTGAGGAACACGCGCGGCGGCGTCGCGAGCGAGGCCGCGGCCTCGGCGAGCGCGGTCGTGCCGAGGACCCGGCTGTCGTGCAGCTCGCGCTTGTACGCGGCGGTCCAGCGCCGGTCGCCGACCCCGGCCGCCGCGAAGTTCGCGATCGCCTCGCAGCCTTCGAGGCCCGCCGTGTCGACGCGCATGCGGCGCGGGTCCCAGCGCACCTCGCCGTCCGCGCGCGGGGCGCGCCGCACCAACCGCACCACGTCGTGTCCGTCGGCGGTCAGGGAGCGGACGAGGGCCGAGCCGATGAGCCCGGAGGCGCCCGCCACCGCAATTCGTGTCATGGCTCCATCCTGCCGGTCGTACAGTGAGCCGCATGTCAGATCCAGGGCCCCACATACGTGTCGCCGCGCCCGAGGACGAGGAGGCGCTGGGGCGCCTCGACCGGGCGACGTGGTCGACCTTGCACGCGGTCAAGCCGCGCGACCAGCCCCCGTACCAGCCCTTCTTCACCGAGCGTTTCGGGCCGCGCGACCACCTGGTGGCCGAGCTCGGCGGCCGCCTCGTCGGGTACGTCCGGGTCGGTTTTCCGACTCCCCTGGACGCGAACGCGCATGTCCGCCAGATCCAGGGCCTCGCCGTCGACGAGTCGGCGCGCGGCCGGGGCGTCGGCCGGCTGCTGCTGCGGGCGGCGGTCGGGGAGGCGCGGCGGCAGGGAGCCCGCCGGCTCACCCTGCGGGTGCTGGGGCACAACACCCCGGCCCGGAAGCTGTACGAGGCGGAGGGCTTCGTCGTCGAAGGGGTGCTGCCGGAGGAGTTCCTGCTGGCCGGGGAGTACGTGGACGACGTGCTGATGGGACGCTCGCTGCTGCCGTGACGGCGTGCGGCGGTGCCCGACTCGTAGCAGGCTCGTAGCAGGGCGTCGGGTCCACGCGCCGCCCGTCCGCCGCGAAGGGAGCCCCGGTATGGACTGGCCCGTCGCGCGCCGCCGGGACCGGGAGGAGCGCACGTGGCTGCGCGGGGCGCCGCCGCCGCGCTGGGTGCGGGTGCTGCCGTGGGTGCTCCTGCTGCTCCTCTGTCTGGTGCAGCTGTTCACGGAAGACCGCATCGAGCTGGGTTTCCTGCTGGCGGCGATCCCTCCGCTGGCCTCGCTCTCCTACGGGTCGGCCGCGACGGCGTTGATCGGCGGGCTCGTGGTGCTGCTGCTGGCGGTGCCGGCGTCGAATCTCGGGCGGCCCGGCAACAGCGACGTGGTGACAGTGCTGTTCGTGGCGCTGCTGAGCGTGGTCATCTCCTGGGTGCGCAGCCGGCGCGACGAGCAGCTGGTGACGGTCCGCACGGTGGCGGAGGCGGCCCAGTTCGCGGTCCTTCCGCCGCTGCCGGAGAAGGTCGGGTCGGTGCGCTGCGCGGGTCTGTACCGAGCGGCGCAGCGCGGGGCGCTGGTGGGCGGGGACTTCTTCGACGTGCGGCGCGGACCGAGCGGGGTGCGGGCGGTGGTCGGCGATGTGCAGGGGCACGGTCTGTCGGCGGTGGGCACGGTGGCGGGGCTGCTCGGCGCGTTCCGGGAGGCGGTGCTGGACCGGCGGGAGCTGGTGGGGGTCGCGGCGCGGCTCGACCGGCGGCTCGTGGTGGACGCGGGGCCGGATGAGCACACGGAGCTGTTCGCGACGGCGGTCCTCTTCGAGTTCCCGGACGGCTCCCCCTTCGTACGGGTGATCAGCTGCGGCCATCCGCCGCCGCTGCTGCTGCGGAAGGGGCGGGTGACGGAGCTGCCGGTGCCGGCCGGGGCGCCGCTGGGTCTCGGGGTCGCGGGCGTCGCGCCGCCGGAGGTGCTGACGGTGCCGCTGGAGGCCGGTGACCGGCTGGTGGCGCTGACCGACGGGGTGACGGAGGCGCGCAACGGGGCGGGCGAGTTCTATCCGCTGGCCGCCCGGCTGCCGGGGCTGATGGACGCGGACCACGAGGATCCGGGCGAGCTGACGGACGCGGTGTGGCGGGACGTGGTGCGGTTCGCGGGGACGGTGCGGGACGATCTGACGCTGTTGGTGTTCGCTCCGGAGGACCCGGATGTGCCGGACGCGGCGTGAAATGTGAACGTAGGGCCCATGACTTACCAGGGACTCGCGCCTCGACCGCGGCGCGTCGCGGTCACCGCTTCCGTGCTGCTGCTGCCGTTCGCGCTGGCCGCGTGCTCCGACGACGGCTCGGCGACGCCGCCGCCCGCGGCCACTCCCGCGGCCACGGCGAGCGGGGCGCGGTGCGCGACGGATCCGCTGCCCTCGGGCGTGGACGCCGGTACGGGCACGGCGGGGACCTCCGTCTACACAGTGGACAGCGAGATGGCGACGGCGCCGCGCGGCAAGCCGTTCGGGGCGCGGACCGCGGATCGGTCCGCCGTGCTGGTGTCCGGCGGGGGGACGCTGAAGACGCGGGACTCCGGGGTCCGCAAGAGCGGCGCGACGACCTCGGCGGCGGCCTCGGGCGACCGGGGGCTCAACGCGGCGGTGCTGGTGCGCGACGGGAGCGGGCTGACGCTGTCCGGCGGGGAGATGAACACGGCGGGGCGGGGGTCGACCGGCGTGTTCGTGACGGGCGAGGACAGCTCGGCCACCATGAGCGCCAACCGGATCACGGCGACGGGCGGGTCCGCGCGCGGCGTCACGGCCGCGCACGGGGGCCGGCTCGAACTGCGGTACACGGAGCTGCGGACGGCGGGCTCGCAGTCGGCGCCGGTCGTGGCGGGGCCGGGCGGCGGGGAGGTCACGGTGTCCGGCGGCACGATGACGTCGGCGGGCTGCGGGTCGCCGGGCGTGCAGACGGCGGGCACGGTGGCGCTGTCGGGCACGCTGTTCACCGTGGCGAACTCGGAGGCGTTCACGCTGGAGCCGGGCGGGGTGCTGACCCTGAAGAACGTGCGCTCTTCGGCGGCCGCGGGCGGGGTGCTGCTGCGGGGCTCGGGCGAGACCTCGTTCGAGATGACCGGCGGGTCGATCGAGGCGGCCGAGGGTGACCTGTTCACCGTGCGGGAGAGCGTCGCGGACGTGCGGTTGCGGGGGCGGGCGCATCTGACGACGGACGACGGGGCGCTGCTGCGGGTGAAGGACGGCGGGTCCGTGACGTTCTCGGCGCGGGACGAGAAGCTGCGCGGGGACGTGCTCGTGCCCGACGGGTCGGCGTCGGTGCGGCTGGAAGGGGCGTCGAAGCTGACGGGGCGGGTCTCGGGGGCGTCCCTGTCGCTCGGGCGCGGCACGAAGTGGTCCGTGGACGGGGACTCCAAGGTGGAGGAGCTGGAGCTGCGGGACGGGGTGAAGGTGTCCGACGTGCTGGTCGGGAACGGGTCGGACGTCACGTACGACCGTGCGGCCAGTCCCGATCTCGGCGGCCGCAAGTACCGCCTCCCCGGGGGCGGAACGCTCCGGCCGGCTTGATCCGCCGGTTCGTCTGCGGGGTGCCCTCGTCGGGCGGCTGCGGGTCCGTGGGGGCTGGTCGCGCAGTTCCCCGCGCCCCTGAAATGCAGACGCTTCGCGTCGCATTTCCCCGATGAGGCACCGCCCCTATGGAGATCGCGCACGAAGTGCGCATCTCCCGG
>NZ_JBHYTK010000282.1:0-4274 GCF_042749255.1 Streptomyces sp. NPDC059524
CACTTGGACCGCGCCCCCGGGCTCACTCGTCACCCGGTCAGAACCCCGGCTTGAAGCGGCGCAGGCGGAGGCTGTTGCCGACGACGAAGACCGAGGAGAAGGCCATGGCCGCTCCGGCGATCATCGGGTTGAGCAGGCCGGCCGCGGCCAGCGGAAGCGCCGCCACGTTGTAGGCGAAGGCCCAGAAGAGGTTCGAGCGGATCGTGCCGAGGGTCTTGCGGGACAGGCGGATCGCGTCGGCCGCGGAGCGCAGGTCACCGCGGACCAGGGTGAGGTCACCGGCCTCGATGGCGGCGTCGGTGCCGGTGCCCATCGCGAGCCCGAGGTCGGCCTGGGCGAGCGCGGCGGCGTCGTTGACCCCGTCGCCGACCATGGCGACCGAACGGCCCTCGCCCTGGAGGCGCTTGACGACGTCGACCTTGTCCTGGGGCAGGACCTCGGCGATGACGTCCTCCGGCGCGATGCCGACCTCGGCGGCGACGGCGCGGGCCACCGCCTCGTTGTCGCCGGTCAGCAGGACCGGGCGCAGACCCAGTTCGCGGAAGCGGCGGATCGCGTCGGCGCTGGTGTCCTTGACCGCGTCGGCGACCTCCAGGACGGCGCGGGCCTCGCCGTCCCAGGCGACCGCGATGGCCGTACGTCCGGCCGCCTCGGCCTCGGCCTTGGTGCGGGCCAGTCCGACGGGCAGGTGGATCTCCCACTCCTTGAGCAGCGCCTCGCGGCCGACGAGGACGGCGTGGCCGTCGACGACGCCCTGGACGCCGAGCCCCGCGATGTTGGCGAAGTCCTCTGGGGTGGGGAGCTTGCCGACCCGCTCGGCGGCGCCGGCGGCGACGGCCTGGGCGATGGGGTGCTCGGAGGAGTGCTCCAGGGCGCCGGCCAGGCGCAGCACGTCGTCCTCGGTGACGCCGTCGGCGGTGTGGGTGGCGAGCAGGGTCATCTTGCCGGTGGTGACGGTGCCGGTCTTGTCGAGGACGATCGTGTCGACCTTGCGGGTGGTCTCCAGGACCTCGGGGCCCTTGATCAGGATGCCGAGCTGGGCGCCGCGGCCGGTGCCGACCATGAGGGCGGTCGGGGTGGCGAGGCCGAGGGCGCAGGGGCAGGCGATGATCAGGACGGCGACGGCGGCGGTGAACGCGGCGGTCCAGCCCGACCCGTTGCCCAGCCAGAAGCCGAGGGTGGCGACGGCGAGGGCGATGACGACGGGGACGAAGACGGCGGAGATCTTGTCGGCGAGGCGCTGGGCGGCGGCCTTGCCGTTCTGCGCGTCCTCGACGAGCTTGGCCATGCGGGAGAGCTGGGTGTCCGCGCCGACCCGGGTGGCCTCGACGACGAGGCGGCCGCCCGCGTTGAGCGTGGCGCCGGTGACGGCGTCGCCGGTCGCGACCTCCACGGGCACGGACTCGCCGGTGAGCATGGACGCGTCGACGGCGGAGGAGCCCTCGACGACGATGCCGTCGGTGGCGATCTTCTCGCCGGGGCGGACCAGGAAGCGGTCGCCGACCTTCAGCTCGCTGACGGGGATGGTCTGTTCGTGCCCGCCGTCGTGGAGGACGGTGACGTCCTTGGCGCCGAGTTCGAGCAGGGCCTTGAGCGCGGCGCCGGCCTTCCTCTTGGAGCGGGCCTCGAAGTAGCGCCCGGCGAGGATGAACGCGGTGACGCCGGCGGCGGCCTCCAGGTAGATGTTCCCTGCGCCGTCGCTGCGGGCGATGGTCAGCTCGAAGGGGTGGGTCATGCCGGGCTCGCCGGCGGTGCCGAAGAACAGCGCCCACAGGGACCAGACGAACGCGGCCGTGGTGCCGACCGAGATCAGCGTGTCCATCGTCGCGGCGCCGTGCCGGGCGTTGGTGAAGGCCGCCTTGTGGAAGGGCCAGGCGGCGTACGTGACGACGGGCGCGGCGAGGGTCAGCGAGAGCCACTGCCAGTACTCGAACTGGAGGGCCGGGACCATCGCCATCGCGATGACCGGGAGGGCCAGGGCGACGGCCGTGATCAGGCGCTGGCGCAGCGGGCGCAGCTCGTCGGCCTCGGCCGCGGGGCCGCCTTCGGCGTCCTGGGCGGCGGCGGCCGGCGGGGTGGGCTTGTGCGCGGTGTATCCGGTGGCCTCGACGGTGGCGATGAGGTCGGCGACCTCGATCCCGTCGGCGAAGGCGACCTTCGCCTTCTCGGTGGCGTAGTTGACGGTCGCCTCGACGCCGTCCATCCGGTTCAGCTTCTTCTCGATACGGGCGGCGCACGACGCGCAGGTCATGCCGCCGATGGCGAGTTCCACCTGTTCGGTCGGGGCGACGGTGTGCGCCGACATGGTGCCTCCTCGGTGACGGTGTCCCGGTCGTCCGGGCCGGTACCCGGGGCGGGTACCCCTCGTTGAGATCCATTTATACCCCTGGGGGGTATCGAGCGCAAGCCTCGGCCCGGCTTGACTTAATACCCCCCAGGGGTATCTTCGTAGCTATAGGTCTCACCAGAGCCCGAGCAGCCACGCACTCAGGAGTCGTCATGCGCACCGGACTGAAGATCACGGCCTTCGCGGCCGCCGTCGCCGCCACGTTCGGCACCGCGTACGGGGTGGGCAGCGGGGTCGCCCCCGTGACCGCCGGGGAGAAGCCGGCCGCGCACGACGCGGAGCACGCGGGCGGCACGGAGAAGGGCGGGGAGACGGGGAAGGAGGACGCCGGCCACGGAGGCCACTCCGAAGGGGCGGCGGAACCGGCGGCCGCGGCCGCGGAGGTGCCCGGCGGGCTCCAGGTCTCCGAGCGCGGCTACACGCTGGACCTGGAGCGGGACCGGCTGCCCGCGCAGAAGGGCGAGATCCGCTTCACCATCCGCAAGGACTCCACCGGCAAGCCCGTGACCTCGTACAAGAAGGAGCACGGCAAGGAGCTGCACCTCATCGTCGCCTCGCGGGACCTCACCGGGTACCGGCACCTGCACCCCGTACGGGCGGCGGACGGCACCTGGTCGACGCCGGTGTCGCTGCCGAAGGCCGGCGACTACCGCGTCTTCGCCGACTTCACCCCGGCCGGCGAGAAGGAGGGGCTCACCCTCGGATCGGGCCTCGGGGTCGCGGGGACGTACAAGCCGGCGAAGCTGCCGGAGCACGCGGGGACCGCGCGCGTCGCGGGCGGCTACGAGGTCCGCCTCGAAGGCGAGCTGAAGCCCGGAGCGGAGAGCGAACTGACCCTGAACGTGTACCGGAACGGCAAGCCCGTCACCGACCTGGAGCCCTACCTCGGGGCCTACGGGCACCTGGTCGCGCTGCGCTCGGGCGACCTGGCCTACCTCCACGTTCACCCGCACGACGGCAAGCCCGGTCCCGGCGTCACGTTCACCGCGAGCGTGCCCAGCACCGGCACGTACCGGCTCTTCCTGGACTTCAAGCACGACGGGGAGGTCAGGACGGCTGCGTTCACCGTGCATGCGGCGTAGGCTGGTCCGCAATATTGGACTAGACCTGTCGGGAGCCGGCCACATGAGCAAGCGTGCAGTCCTGGAGGTGATCGCCCTCGACGCGCGGGACGCGGTCGCGGCGCAGGCCGGGGGTGCGGACCGGCTGGAACTGGTCACCGACATGGCGGCGGACGGCCTCACGCCGTCGGTGGAGACCTTCCGCTCCATCCGCGCCTCCGTCGACATCCCGCTGCGCGTGATGTTGCGCCTCGCGGACGGTTTCGCGGCGGGGGACGTCTCCGAACTCGTCCGCGTGGCGGAGGCGCTGCGCTCGGCCGGGGCGGACGAGTTCGTGCTCGGGTTCCTGGACGCGCGCGGGGAGCCGGACCTGGCCGCCGTCGAACAGGTCGTACGGGTCCTGGACGGATGTCCGTGGACGTTCCACCGGGCCATCGACCGGGCCGCGGACCGGTCGGCGCTGCGGCGGGCCGTCGCGGGGCTGCCCGGGCTCGACACGTTCCTCACGGCGGGTTCGGCCGAGGGGGTCGACGCGGGGTACGACGTGCTCGTGGCGGAGGCGGGGCGCACGGCCTCCGGCGAGCCCGGGTACGAGCCGCTGATCCTGGTCGGCGGCGGGCTCCGCCTGGAGCACGTCCCGGGTCTCCTCGACGCCGGGATCTCCGGTTTCCACATCGGCGGCGCGGCGAGGCCCTCCGGGTGGACCGGGCCCGTCTCCCCTCGGTCCGTCGAAGAGTGGCGCTCAGCCCTGGACGGCCAGGCGCCGTAGCGGGCCGATCGTCTCGTTGCCGGGTGCAGCTGGGTGGGGCTCCTCGCGCAGTTCCCCGCGCCCCTGAAATGCATGCCCTTCGGGCGCATTTCCCCGA
>NZ_JBHYTK010000283.1:0-4263 GCF_042749255.1 Streptomyces sp. NPDC059524
GCCTCTATCGGGGAAATGCGGCGCGTAGCGCCTGCATTTCAGGGGCGCGGGGAACTGCGCGGCCCGCCCCCACCGGGGCCGCAGACAGCTACGGACCTCAGTTCTCCCAGATTTTGAAAGCCCGTACTCGGTACGGGCTTTCGGGCTCGTACGTGCCGCTGCCGGGGTAGGTCTGGAACTCTCCGGTCTCGGCGCAGGTCGCGGACTGGTACGTGGTCACGGGGCGGCCCGTGCGGTTGGCGAGGGAGGACGCGCTGACGCCCGGTGGCAGCGCGGTGCAGCTCTCGATGTCGGTGCCGGACAGTTCGTAGACGTGCCGGGCGCCCTTGAAGTCCTGCTTCGACCAGAGGCAGAGCTCGCCCTTGGCGCAGGTGCCGAGCGCGGGCGGGGCCGCCGCCGTGGCCGGGCCGCCGGTGAGGGCCGTGGCGGCCAGGGCGAGCGCGGAGACGGTGAGCGCGGTCGTGGATGTACGCATGGGTCAACCCCCGTGGTGTGCCGATCAGTTGCCGGGCCGACTCTGGCGGCCTTGATCGTCTTCGGGGAAGGGGCCGGCCGGGTGCGTCACCCGGATAAGCGAAAGCCCCCAGGGAGAACCCTGGGGGCTTGACGCGGGGCGCGGTCAGATGTGGGCCGCGCCGGCTCCCGCCTCGGCGTTCTCGCCGCGCTTGGTGAGGAGCGCGACCAGCACCGCGAAGGCGGCGACGGCAGCGGCCACCAGGCAGGCCAGACCCATCCCGGACATGAACGTGTCGTGCGCGACCTGCGTGATCTGCGCGGCGACCGGGGCCGGGGTGCCCGGCGGGACCGGGGCGACGCCGACCTGGACCGCTTCGGAGACCTGGTCGAGCTGGGCGGGCGGGAGTTCGGGGAGCTTGGCCGCCGCCCAGTTGCCCGGCAGGTCGCTGTCGACCTTGGAGGCCATGACGGCGCCGAGGACGGCCGTGCCGAGGCTGCCGCCGATCTGCATGGCGGCCTGCTGGAGTCCGCCGGCGACACCGGACAGCTCCATCGGCGCGTTGCCCACGATGACCTCGGTGGCGCCGACCATGACCGGGGCGAGGCCCAGGCCGAGCAGGGCGAACCAGACGGACATGACGCCGCTGCCGGTGCCCGGCTCCAGCGTCGACATGCCGTACATGGCGATCGCGGTGAGCGCCATGCCGCCGGCGAGCGGGATGCGCGGGCCGGCCTTGGTGATCAGGGCTCCGGCCAGCGGGGAGCCGACGATCATCATGCCGGTGAGCGGCAGCAGGTGCAGACCGCTGTCGATCGGGCTCATCCCGTGCACGTTCTGGAGGTAGAACGTCACGAAGAACAGGCCGCCCATGAAGGCGATGGCCATGAGGACCATCAGGACCACACCGGCGGACAGCGCCACCGAGCGGAACAGGCCGAGCGGGATGAGCGGCTCGGAGACGAAGTTCTCCCACACCGCGAACAGCAGGAAGCAGAGCACGGAGCCGGCGATGAACGCCCAGGTGAGGCCGTCGCCCCAGCCCCAGGTCGGGGCCTTGATGAGGGCCCAGACGAGGCAGAACATCGCGCCGGAGAGCAGCAGGATGCCGAGGACGTCGAAGGAGCGCGGCGCGTTCTGCGCGCGGTGGTCGAGCAGGATGAACAGGCCGAGGACGAGGGCGATCACGCCGACCGGCACGTTGATGAAGAACACCGACTGCCAGCTGACGTGCTCGACGAGCACACCGCCGAGGATCGGGCCGCCCGCGGTGGAGGCGCCGATCACCATGCCCCAGATGCCGATCGCCATGTTCAGCTTCTCGGCCGGGAACGTGGCGCGCAGCAGGCCGAGCGCGGCGGGCATGAGGAGCGCGCCGAACAGGCCCTGGAAGACGCGGAACGTGATGACGAACGCGATGCTGTCGGACAGTCCGATGGCGCCGGACGCGGCGGCGAAGCCGACCACGCCGATGAGGAAGGTCTGCCGGTGACCGAAGCGGTCGCCGAGCTTGCCCGCGGTGATCAGGGTGACCGCGAGGGCGAGGAAGTAGCCGTTGGTGATCCACTGGACGTCGGCGAAGCTCGCGTCGAGCTTGTCCTGGATGACCGGGTTGGCGATGGCGACGATGGTGCCGTCGAGGGCGACCATCATGACGCCGATCGCGACGGCGAACAGGGTCAGCCAGGGGTGCCCCCGCAGCCCCCTGGCCGGTGCGGGGTCCGGCGCCGCGGCGGGTTCCGGTATCCGGTCCGCCTTGTCGATGGTGATCCGACTAGTCATGCGGGACACGCTAGTGACAGCCTCTGACAGTTGACAAAGCATTTCACAAGTCGGTAACTGTCAGGTCGCTCACACTATGCTGAACTGCGAGAACAGCCGGAGAGACGACCAGGGCGGCCGGATTGAACCTGCGTGAACTCAAGAAGGCGCGCACCCGGGACGCGCTGCTGCGAGCCGCGCTCGAGCTGTACACGACCCAGGGGTACGAGCGGACGACCGTCGACGAGATCGCCGAGCGCTGCGAGGTCTCCCAGCGCACCTTCTTCCGCTACTTCGCGAACAAGGAGGAGGCCGCCTTCGCCGTCCAGGAGATGGTGGAGTCGCGCTACGTCGCCGCCCTGCGCGAACGGCCCGCGCACGAGGGCCCCTTGGAGGCGCTGCGCGGCACGGTCCTCGGCACCTGGGACGACCTGAACCGCTCGATCGCGGAGGTCATCCCGGTCGAACTCCACATGCGCGCCTACCGGATGATCGAGTCGACGCCCGCCCTGCTCGCCGCGCATCTGCGCCGCTCCGTCGAACTGGAGGAGCAGGTCGCGCGGGTGATCGCCGAGCGCGAGGGCGTCGACGTCGACGCCGACCCCCGGCCGCGCGTGGCGGTGGCCGCGTTCAGCGGCGTGATGCGGCTCACCGGGCGACTGTGGGGCGCCGGCGAGGACATGAGCGTGGAGGCGATCAGGGCGCTCACCGAGTCCTGCCTCGACCAGCTCGGTCCCGCGCTCGGGGCGCGATGGCGCGGTGACGACGCGTGACACGGCGCCCCTACGCAACGTGAGGCCCTGACAGCAACTACGCCCGGTTTTACCCAAATACACCCCCGGAAACGTGATCTGCCTCACCCGCTGCACGGAGCGCGACGCGCTTCTCCTAGGGTGTCCCGCAGTGACTTCCTTCGACTCCTCCCCCCAACTCAACGTCTGGCGCGCGCTGCTCGCTCTGGCCGTCGTGTTCATCATGCTGGCGACCACCGGCTGGACGGCGGTGCGTCACCACCGGGGAGCCGACTCCCCGCTGCGGACCGCGCTCTCCTCCTGGGAGCACGGCCGGCTGAACGGACACGCCCTGCCCGCGCCCGACGGCTCCCCCACCCGCCTCGCGCACTTCTTCGCCTCGCTCACCCCCCACCAGCGCGGCCTGCTCGCCGACCGCTATCCCCTCGCGGTCGGCAACATGAACGGCGCGCCCGTCTCCCTGCGCTACCGCGCCAACCGGATCGCGCTCGACAAGGCGCGCGAGGTCGAACGCGGCCGCATCCACGACAACCGCCTGTCCGCGGTCGGTCACGCCGACGCCAAGGAGCGCATGAAACGCTTCGCGCTGCTGGCCCGGCCCGACCGCAAGATCCTCGCCTTCGACCCCATGGGCACCGGCCGGGTCGCCGAGGTCTTCGGCGACCTCGACACGGCCCGCCGGGTCTCCGTCGTGGTGCCCGGCGTCGACACGACGGTGCTGACGTTCCAGCGCACCGCCCGCAAGTACTCCGCCCCCGTCGGCATGGCCCGCTCGCTGTACGCGGCCGAGCGCGAGGCCGATCCGACGGCCCGGACCGCCGTCATCGCCTGGGCCGACTACACGGCCCCGGCCGGGCTCGGCGTCGACGCGGCGACCTCGATGCGGGCGGACGACGGGGCGGTGCGGCTCAACGCGATGCTGCGCGGGCTGCCCGGCCGCTCCTCGGTCGCCCTGTACTGCCACAGCTACGGCTCCGTCGTCTGCGGGGTCGCGGCACGCGGCCTGCCCTCACGGGTCAGCGACATCGCGGTGGCCGGCAGCCCCGGGATGCGGGCCGCGCACGCCTCGGGCCTCGGCACCAAGGCCCGCGTGTGGGCCACCCGCGACAAGGACGACTGGATCGCGGACGTCCCGAACATGGAGCTCGGCGGCCTCGGCCACGGCGCCGACCCGGTCGCGTCGGGCTTCGGCGCGCGGGTATTCGCGGCCGGCGACGCCCAGGGGCACACCGGGTACTTCGTGCCCGGCACGGAGAGCCTGCGGAACTTCGCGGAGATCGGGACTGGCGCGTACCG
>NZ_JBHYTK010000284.1:0-381 GCF_042749255.1 Streptomyces sp. NPDC059524
CTGCTGTTCCGAACGGGAGGTGGGGCGCGGCGGCGCCGGTCGCCGCCGCGCCGGCCGAGCCGCGGGAAAACCGTTTGGCGGACCGTCGCGGCCGCTGCTACGTTTCCGGTGGCCGTGCCGGAGAACAAGGAGGTGGTACCCGTGAACACAGTATCGACATGGGTGCTCCTCTCCGGGGTCATGGTCGGGCGGTAGGTCGCCCGGGAGCGCCGCCTCACGCGCTTTCCCGAAAGGCACGACCATGCACCAAACCTTGCACTTCACTTCTGAGCAGCGGGGGGGGGGGGCGGCGCCGGGGCGGGCGGCGGGGCACCCGGCGGCTCACCCGCCCGCAGTGGGGCGCGCGCCCCGCGGGGGGCTCTGGCGGCCGGAGCGTGAGAG
>NZ_JBHYTK010000284.1:391-1382 GCF_042749255.1 Streptomyces sp. NPDC059524
TAGTTCCGGTCGTAGACACCCCACTCCGTGAAGTAGCCGACGACTTTCGAGCCGGGCGCCCCCCCGGGGGGGGCGGCGCGGGGCGGCGGGGGGGCGGGCGCCCCGCGCAGGTTCACCCTCGGCGACATCCCCGGCATCCTCTGGACACCCGCGGACGTGTCCGCACCGGTCCCCCTGATCCTGCTGGGCAACCCCCCGCTCGGACTGGACCGGATGTACCCCCGCCTGCTGGGCCGGGCCCGGTACTCCGCGGCGGAGGGCTTCGCCACCGCCACCATCGAGCTCCCCGGAAGCGGTGACCGGCCCCGGCTGCCCGCCGTCGACCGGGCACGTGCCGGCCTGCGCCGCGCCCTGGAGGCCGGTGAACCGGTGAGCGGCGAGATCGTCGACGACCTGATCCTGCCCCTGGTCGACCAGGCGGTCCCCGAATGGCGGGCCACGATGGACGCGCTGCTCGAACTGCCCGGGATCGGCGGCCCGGTGGCGTACTCCGGTGGCCTGATCTCGATCGGCGTCCGCCTGGCCGCGACCGACCCGCGCATCGTGGCCGCCGGCCTGTTCGCGGGCAGTTTCGTCCCCGCCGTGATCTTCGAGGAGGCCCGTAGGGTCACCGTTCCGCTGCACGTTCTGCTGCAGTGGGACGACGAGGGGAACGACCGTCAGGCGGCCCTCGACCTGTTCGACGCCTTCGCCTCGAAGGAGAAGACGCTGAACGCCAACATGGGCGGGCACACCGGCGTCCCGCAGTCCGCCGGGGAGGATGCGGCCCAGTTCTTCGCGCGGCACCTGAAGCAGGCGCCCGCACCCGAGGCGAGCCCCGGCAGCTGAGCGGAGCCCCGGAGCCCTAGGCGAGCCCCGGCTCCTGTGGTGAGCCCGGCCTCCTGAGGGAAAGGCGGGGGGGCCCGCCCCCCCCCCCCCGGGACCCCCCCCCAACACCACCCCCCAGCGCCCCCCCCCACACACAAGCACACCCCCACCACCCACCCCCCCA
>NZ_JBHYTK010000284.1:1392-4202 GCF_042749255.1 Streptomyces sp. NPDC059524
CCGCGCGCTGGGGGGGGCCCCCGCGCCGGCGCGCGCCCCCCGGGTCGGGTGGGGGCCCCCGGGCTGCGGGGGTCCTGGGGGGGGCCCGGGCCGCCGGGGGGCGGCCCCCCCCCCAAATCCCGTACCGGGCGCGCCACTTCACCGTAGAAGCACCCGCACCCGACCCTCTGCCCGGTCCCCCGCCGCACCTCGCGCATCCCGTGCGGTCGGCGACCTTGACGCTCCCCTGGCCCCGGTGAACACTTCCCGGTGTCAGTCGGCTCCGCCGCGTCACGGCCCCCTCTTCTGTCCCGCGGGGCCCGCTCCCCCGGTGTGATCCCGACTGCGCCCTGCACGGAGGACCGGGGCGCGACCGCCCGCCCCGGGTGAGGGCCTAGGAGCCGCCATGAGCAACGGAGACATCTTCCTCGGTGAGGTCATCGGCACCGGAATCCTGATCCTGTTCGGCGCGGGCGTCTGCGCCGCCGTCACCCTCAAGCACTCCAAGGCGAAGGCCTCGGGGTGGATCGTGATCGCGTTCGGCTGGGGCTTCGCCGTCCTCGCCGGGGCTTACACCGCGGCGCCGCTGTCCGGCGGCCATCTCAATCCGGCCGTGACGCTCGGCATCGCCATCGACACCGGCAAGTGGGACAAGGTCTGGGTCTACGTCCTCGGCCAGATGGTCGGCGCGATGCTGGGCGCCGTCCTCGCGTACCTCGTCTACCTCGCCCAGTTCAACGCCAATGTGCACTCCGACAAGGAGCCCGACGGGCCGACGCCCACGCTCGGCATCTTCTCCACGATCCCCGAGATCCGGAACCCCGTCGCGAACCTCCTCACCGAGATCATCGCCACGATGGGCCTCGTGCTGCCGATCCTCGCGTTCGGCCTGACCAAGGGGCTCGGCGAATCTGGCACGCAGGCGCTCGTCGTGGCCCTCCTCGTGGTCGGCATCGGCCTCTCGCTCGGCGGGCCGACGGGCTACGCCATCAACCCCGCCCGCGACCTCGGCCCGCGCATCGTCCACACCTTCCTGCCGATCCCCAACAAGGGGACGTCCGACTGGGGTTACGCGTACGTCCCCGTCGTCGGCCCGCTGATCGGCGGAGCGCTGTCCGGGGTCGTCTACAACCTCGCGTTCTGAGCAGTCCTGAGCAGTTCCGAGCACGTACGCCCGGAGGGAGAACCCGTGAAGTACGTCGCCGCCATCGACCAGGGCACCACCTCGAGCCGCTGCATCGTCTTCGACCAGGACGGCGCGATCGTCGCCGTCGACCAGCGCGAGCACCGTCAGATCTTCCCGAAGCCCGGCTGGGTCGAGCACGACGCGACCGAGATCTGGTCCAAGGTGCAGGCCGTCGTCGCCGGCGCCCTCGCCCGGGCCGGGCTGCGCGCCGACCAGCTCAGCGCCCTCGGCATCACCAACCAGCGCGAGACGACGGTGCTGTGGGACCGCGCCACCGGCCGCCCCGTGCACAACGCGATCGTCTGGCAGGACACCCGGACCTCGGCCCTCTGCAACGAACTGGGCGGCGCCGACGGCCAGGACCGCTTCCGCGAACAGACCGGCCTCCCGCTGGCCAGCTACTTCTCCGGGCCCAAGGCGGCCTGGCTGCTCGACCAGGTGCCGGGGCTGCGGGCCCGGGCGGAGCGCGGCGAGATCGCCTTCGGCACGATCGACTCCTGGCTGATCTGGAACCTGACCGGCGGCACGGACGGCGGGGTGCACGTCACGGACGTCACCAACGCCGGGCGCACCATGCTGATGAACCTGGAGACCCTCCAGTGGGACCCGTCGATCCTCGCGGCGATGAACGTGCCCGAGGCGGTCCTGCCCGAGATCCGCTCCTCCGCCGAGGTGTACGGCACGGCCGTCGGGCAGCTCGCGGGCGTGCCGGTGGCGTCCGCGCTCGGCGACCAGCAGGCGGCCGTGTTCGGGCAGGCCTGCTACGACACGGGGACGGCCAAGAACACGTACGGGACGGGCAGTTTCCTGCTGCTCAACACCGGGAGCCGGCCGGTGCCTTCGAAGAACGGGCTGCTCACCACGATGGGGTACAAGATCGGCTCGGAGGCGCCGGTCTACTGCCTGGAGGGGTCGATCGCGATCACCGGGGCGCTGGTGCAGTGGTTCCGCGACCAGCTCGGCATCATCCGCAGCGCCGACGAGATCGAGACGCTCGCGGCGAGCGTGGAGGACAACGGCGGGGCGTACATCGTGCCCGCGTTCTCCGGCCTGTTCGCCCCGTACTGGCGCTCGGACGCGCGCGGTGTCGTCACGGGCCTGACCCGGTACGTGACGAAGGCGCACCTCGCGCGGGCGGTCCTGGAGGCGACGAGCTGGCAGACCCGTGAGGTCGTGGACGCCATGTACCAGGACTCGGGCGTGCGGATCACGACGCTGAAGGTCGACGGCGGCATGACGAAGAACCATCTGCTGATGCAGCACCAGGCGGACGTGCTGGACGTGCCGGTGATCCGGCCGCGGGTCTCCGAGACGACCTGTCTGGGAGCGGCGTACGCGGCCGGGCTCGCGACCGGCGTGTGGAACGACCTGGACGAGCTCAAGGCGCACTGGCAGCGGGACGTCGAGTGGACGCCCGCGATGGACGCCCGGACCCGTGACCGCGAGTACCACAACTGGCGCAAGGCGGTGGAGAAGAGCTTCGGCTGGCTGGAGGAGGACGAGGCCTAGGCCGCTTCTTTTGGATCACCTTGCCGACCAGATGAAGATGGCGGCGAGGTAGATGGTGGCGGTCTTGTCGTAGCGGGTGGCCAGGCCGCGCCACTGCTTGAGCCGGTTGATGCAGCGTTCGACGGTGTTCCGCTGT
>NZ_JBHYTK010000285.1:0-4180 GCF_042749255.1 Streptomyces sp. NPDC059524
GAAATGCAGGCGCTTCGCGCCGCATTTCCCCGATGAAGGCTGCGCGCAGCGCATGCCTTCAGGGGCGCGGGGAACTGCGCGACCAGCCACGACGGAGCCGCAGTCGCCTGATCGCAGGACCCCGCAGACGCTACTGCGAAGCCCGCGCCCGGGCCCAGTGACAGGCCACCTGAGTCGCGGCGCCGCCGGAAAGCACCGGCAGGTCCTCGGAGCGGCACGCTTCGGCCACCCCCGCCTCCTCGGCGGAGCCACGGGCCAGCACCTGGCACCGCACATGGAACCGGCACCCCCCGGGCACCCGGGACGGGTCCGGCGGCTCCCCGGTCAGCACCACCGGATCCCCGGGCGCCTCCGGGAGCACCGACAACAGGGCCTGCGTGTACGGGTGCTGAGGAGCCGTCAGGACGTCCTCCACCGGACCCGTCTCCACGATCCGGCCCAGATACATCACGGCCACCCGGTCCGCGATGTTCCAGGCCAGCCCCAGATCGTGCGTGACGACCAGCGCCGAGAGCCCCAGTTCGTCGCGGAGCCGCAGCAGCAGCGCCAGGATCTCGCCCCGTACGGACGCGTCCAGCGAGGCCACCGGCTCGTCGGCCACGATGAGTTCGGGTTCGAGGACGAGCGCGCCCGCGATGACGACACGCTGGCGCTGCCCGCCGGACAGCTCGTGCGGGTAGCGCAGGAAGAACCGCTCAGGGGGCCGCAGCCCCGCCCGGGACAGCGCGTCCGACACGGCCGCCCGCTCGTCCCCGGCGTACCCGTGGATCCGCAGGCCCTCCGCGACGGCGTCGTACACCGTGTGCCGCGGATTGAGCGAGCCGCTCGGGTCCTGGAGGACCAGCTGCACCCGCTTGCGGTACGCCTTCAGCGCGCGGGACGCGTAGTCGAGCGGCTTCCCGGCGAAGGTGACCGCACCGGCCGTCGGCTTCTCCAGGCCGAGCAGCGTGCGCGCGAGGCTCGTCTTGCCGCAGCCGGACTCGCCGACCAGGGCGACGATCTCCCCGGGCGCGATGTCCAGGTCGACCCCGTCCACGGCCCGCGCCGGCGGCGCCCCGCGGCGCCCCGGGAACGTCAGCCGCAGCTGCTCCGCGCTCAGCAGGGGCCGCGTGCCCTGCGTGACCTGCTCCTTCATGCCGTGGTGCTCCTCGCCTCGACCGACTCGCCCGGACCGGGGCCGGCGTCGGCCCCCGTCCCCGAGCCGACATGTACACACGCCGCCCGCCGGCCGGACCCCGCGTCCAGCAGCTCCTGGTCCTGCGTCGCGCACACCTCCAGCGCCACCGGGCAGCGCGGATGGAACGTGCAGCCGGACGGCAGCGCCGACGGGTCCGGCGGGTCGCCGGGCAGCCCGCGCGGCGCGAACCGGGACGCCGGGTCGCCGATCGTCGGGAACGCCGCCGACAGGGCCTTTCCGTAGGGGTGCACCGCGTTCTCGTACACCTGGTCCGCCGGGCCCTCCTCGACGACGCGGCCCGCGTACATCACGGCGAGCCGGTCGCAGGTGTCGGAGAGGACCGCGAGGTCGTGGCTGATCATGACGAGGCCGAGGTCCTGCTCGGCGACCAACTGCTCGATCAGGCGCAGGATCTGGGCCTGGATCATCACGTCCAGGGCGGTTGTCGGCTCGTCGGCGATGATCAGCGCCGGATCGCAGGCGAGCGCCATGGCGATCATCACGCGCTGGCGCTGCCCGCCGGACAGCTCGTGCGGGTAGGCGTCGGCGCGGGCCGCCGGGAGCCCCACGTGCTCGAGCAGCTCGGCGACCTTCTTCCTCGCACCCGCCGGCGTCGCCTTCTTGTGCAGCAGGATCGGCTCGGCGATCTGGTCGCCGATGCGGTGCACGGCGTTCAGCGAGTGCATCGCGCCCTGGAACACGATCGAGGCGCCCGCCCAGCGCACGGCGCGGACCTGGCCCCACTTCATCGCGAGGACGTCCTCGCCGTCGAGCAGGATCTCGCCCGACACCTTCGTGCCCGCGGGCAGCAGCCGCAGCAGCGCGAGCGCGAGCGTCGACTTGCCGCAGCCGGACTCGCCCGCGATGCCGAGCTTCTGGCCGGCCTCCACGGACAGGTTCACCCCGCGCACGGCCCGGGCGCCGCCCGCGTACGTCACCGCGAGGTCCTTCACCTGAAGCAGTGTCATGACCGCACCCCCAGCTTCGGGTTGAGGACGGACTCGACCGCGCGGCCGCACAGCGTGAACGACAGCGCGACGACGGCGATGGCGATGCCGGGCGGGGCCAGGTACCACCAGTCGCCCGCGCTGACCGCGCCGGCCTCGCGGGCGTCCTGCAGCATGCCGCCCCAGGACGTGACCGTCGGGTCGGACAGGCCGAGGAACGCGAGGGTCGCCTCGGTGAGGATCGCCGAGGAGATGATCATCGTGGTCTGGGCGAGGACGAGCGGCATCACGTTCGGCAGCACGTGCCGGGTCATGACGTGGCCGTGGCCGCCGCCCAGCGCCCGGGCCCGCTCGATGTAGGGGCGGGACTCCACCGCGAGCGTCTGCGCGCGCACGAGGCGGGCCGTGGTCGGCCAGGTCGTGACGCCGATCGCGATGATCACCGTCCACATCGAGCGGTCCATCACCGTCGCGAGCGCGATCGCGAGGACCAGCGTCGGCATCACCAGGAACCAGTCGGTGATCCGCATCAGGACCGTCGCGTACCAGCCGCGGAAGTGCCCGGCGACGATCCCGATGAGGGTGCCGATCGCCACGCACAGGAACGCCGCGAGCAGCCCCACGGTGAGCGACACCCGCGCCCCGTACACCAGGAGCGCGAGCACACTGCGCCCGAACTGGTCGGTGCCGAGCGGGAACTCGCCGCTCGGGCCCTCCAGCGGCCCGCCCGGCGCGTTCGTGACGCTCTGCGCGTCCGCGCCGACGAGCACGGGCGCGAACACGGCGATCAGCGCGATCAGCACGAGCAGGCCCAGGCCCCACAGACCGCCCTTGTGGGAGCGGTACGAGCGCCAGAAGCGGGCCAGCGACTGACGCTTGCGGGCGCGCGCGAGCGAGCGCGCGCTCGTGGTCTTCTGCACGCCCTCGGCGGGCGCGGTCTCGGTCGTCATCGGCCCACCCTCGGGTCGAGCAGCGGATAGAGGATGTCGGCCAGCGTGTTCGCGAGGATCACCGCGGTCGCGAAGACGAAGAACAGGCCCTGGACCAGAGGGAGATCGGGCACGGACAGGGCCGAGTAGAACAGGCCGCCCAGACCCGGCCAGGAGAACACCGTCTCGACGAGGATCTGCCCGGCGACCACGTGCCCCAGGTTCACGAACATCAGCGTGAACGTCGGTAGCAGCGCGTTCGGCACGGCGTGCTTGCGGCGCACCACGTCGTCACGCAGCCCCTTGGCGCGGGCCGTCGTCAGATAGTCGCTGCCCATCTCGTCCAGCAGCGAGGAGCGCATCACGAGCAGCGTCTGCGCGTAGCCGACCGCGACCAGCGTGATCACCGGCAGGACCAGATGGTGCGCGACGTCGACGACGTACGCGAAGCCGCTCTCGCCGCCCGATTCGAGGCCGCCGGTCGGGAACAGGCCGGGGACCGGACCGACGCCCACGGCGAAGACGATGATGAGGAGCAGGCCCAGCCAGAACGCCGGGACCGAGTAGAGGGTCAGCGCGAACGCCGTGTTGAAGCGGTCGCTGCGCGACCCGTTGCGCCACGCCGTGCGGGTGCCCAGCCAGATGCCGAGCGCCGAGTACAGGACGTACGCCGTGCCCGTCAGCAGCAGCGTCGCCGGGAGCGCCGCGGTGATCTTGTCGATGACGGGGACGTGGTACTGGAACGAGGTTCCGAAGTCACCGGTGAGCGCGTCGCCGATGTACGAGGTGAACTGCTTCCACATCGGCTGGTCGAGGCCGAACTGGTGGCGCAGGTTCTCCAGTTGCTCCGCCGAGACCTTGCGGCCGCCCGTCATCTGCTTGACCGGGTCGCTCGGGATGAGCCGGAAGAGGAAGAAGCTGGTGACGAGGACGGCGAAGAGGGAGACGGCGGCGCCGAGGATCTTCGTCGCCGCGTACCGCAGATACGCCTTGGTGTCGCGGGCCCGCGGGCCGCGGGCGGGCCGGCCGCCCCCCCCCCCCCCCCCGGGGGGGGGGGGGGGGGGCCCCCCCCCCCCCCCCCCGCCCCCCCGGGGGGGGGCGGTCTAAGTTTCTAAGAGAAAGCAAAG
>NZ_JBHYTK010000286.1:0-4040 GCF_042749255.1 Streptomyces sp. NPDC059524
GAGGGCGCCGTCTATGTCGGGCGGCGTCTGGGGGTGTGTGGCGGGGGGGGCCGCCCGCGCGGGGCCCCCCCGCGCCCGCCGCACCCGGCCCAGGATCACGTCCCTGCTGCTCACTTGCCGGCCTCCTTGCCGCCGTCTGTCCGCTGCCACCAGTCGCGGAAGGACTCCGCGGGCACCTGCGGGAGATCCCGGGTGTCCGTCCACGCCCGACCCGGACCCGGCACCGTCCGCGGATGGAAGCGGCGGGTGCGGGCGGCCAGGCGCTGGCCGGCCGCGAGCGCCGCCGGATGGGTGAACGCCCAGCGGGCGGCGCGCATCGCGGCGCGCTCGGCGGCGTGCCCCCTGGCCGGTTTGAGGGTGACCTTCGTGCCGCGCCGGGTCACCGGCCCGCCCTCCACCACCCGCTCCCGCAGATGGACGAGGACCTCGGGGATGTCGATGGCGACCGGGCACACCTCGTAGCAGGCGCCGCACAGCGAGGACGCGAACGGCAGGGAGGCATCGATCTCGCTCTGCGTGCCGCGCAGTTGGGGGCTCAGGATCGCGCCGATCGGCCCCGGGTACACGGAGCCGTACGCGTGCCCGCCCGCCCGCTCGTAGACCGGGCACACGTTCAGGCACGCCGAGCAGCGGATGCAGCGCAGCGCCTGGCGGCCGACCTCGTCGGCGAGGGTGTCGGTGCGACCGTTGTCGAGCAGCACGAGGTGGAAGGTCCGCGGGCCGTCGGAGTCGGTGGTGCCGGTCCACGTCGACGTGTACGGGTTCATGCGCTCGGCCGTCGAGGAGCGCGGCAGGGTCTGCAGGAAGACTTCCAGGTCCTGCCAGGTCGGCACGATCTTCTCGATGCCGACCACCGAGATCAGCGTCTCGGGCAGGGTCAGGCACATCCGGCCGTTGCCCTCGGACTCGACGACCACGAGGGTGCCGGTCTCGGCGACCATGAAGTTCGCGCCGGAGACGCCCACCTTGGCGCGCAGGAACTTCTCGCGCAGGTGCAGCCGGGCCGCCTCGGCCAGCTCGGCCGGGGTGTCGGTGAGCCCCTCGGGGGCCGGGCGGCCCCAACTCCCCATCTCCTCACGGAAGATGTCCCGGATCTCGCCGCGGTTGCGGTGGATCGCGGGCACCAGGATGTGGGACGGGCGGTCGTCGCCGAGCTGCACGATCAGCTCCGCGAGGTCCGTCTCGTAGGCGCGGACACCCTCGGCCTCCAGCGCCTCGTTGAGCCCGATCTCCTGTGTCGCCATCGACTTGACCTTGACGACCTCCCGCTCGCCGGTCGCGAGGACGAGCCGGGTCACGATCCGGTTCGCCTCGTCGGCGTCGGCGGCCCAGTGGACGGTGCCGCCGGCCGCCGTCACCGACTCCTCCAACTGGACCAGATAGTGCTCCAGGTGGCGCAGCGTGTGGTCCTTGATCTGCTTGCCGGCCTCGCGCAGCCGCGCCCAGTCGTCCAGTTCGGCGACCGCGCGGGCGCGCTTGTCGCGGATCGTGTGGGTCGCGTGCCGCAGATTGGCGCGCAGCGTCGTGTTCCGTACGGCGTCGTGCGCGGCCTCCGGGAAGGCGGGCATGCCGAGATACGTACCGCTCATACCAGGGGCTCCTCTTCCGTGCTCGCCAGGATCTCCGCGATGTGCACCGGCCGCATGCCGACCTGGAGGCGCGACATCGTGCCGCCGATGTGCATCAGGCAGGAGTTGTCGGCCGCGCACAGCACCTCGGCGCCCGTCGCCGCCGCGTTGCGCACCTTGTCCGCGCCCATGGCCGCGGAGACATCGGAGTTCTTCACGGCGAAGGTGCCGCCGAAGCCGCAGCACTCCTGCGCCCCCGGAAGCTCCCGCAGCTCAAGGCCCTTCACCGCCGCGAGCAGCCGGGTCGGGCGGTCGCCGAGGCCGAGCGAGCGCAGGCCGTGACAGGTGGGGTGGTAGGTGACGGTGTGGGGGTAGAAAGCCCCGACGTCCGTCACTCCCAACACGTCCACGAGGAACACGGTGAGTTCGTACGTCTTAGGGATCACCGGCGCGAGTGCGGTCGCCAGCCGGTCGCCGCGGCCCTCCGCGCGGGCCCGCTCGCCCATGCGCGGGTACAGCTCCCGCACCATCGCGGCGCACGAACCCGACGGCGTGATGATTGCGTCGTAATCACCCGAGGCGACTCCGGGGCCGAAGACATCGGAGTAATGCCGGGCGAGCGGTTCGGCCTCGTGGCGGTAGCCGGTGTTGTAGTGGGGCTGCCCGCAGCAGGTCTGCGCGGCCGGGAAGTCCACCTCGACGCCCAGTCTGGTCAGCAGTTTCACCACGGCACGGCCGGTGTCCGGATAGAGCGTGTCGTTGACACAGGTCAGGAAGAGTGCGACACGCATCGTGGCCCCTTCGTCGGGTCGCTCGGGTCGATCATCGGATGGGTGCAGCGTACGTCGTCGTGGCCCGTCGGTCACGGGGTGTGCGCGGGCGGGCGCACACGGCTGACGGTCCGTCACGGGCCGGGGTCCCGTCCGGCCGGGTCCCGCCCGCTCCGGACGCGAGGGCATGTGCTGAACTGGCCCCGTCCCGGTCGTCCGGAATCCGGGGCCTTCGTTCCGTCATCCGATCAGTCGTCATGGAGTCGAATTGAGCGCCGCGCGATACCGGCAGGCCGGGGTCGTCCTCACCGACCGCCGCTTCTCCGTCCCGTTGGACCACTCCGCCCCCGACGGCGAGCGGATCGAGCTGTACGCGCGCGAGGCCGTCGCGCCGGGCCGCGAGGACGCCGACCTTCCCTGGCTGCTCTACCTCCAGGGCGGCCCCGGCTTCGGAGCCAACCGCTTCTCCGGCACCCAGGCCTGGCTCGGCCGCGCCCTGAAGGACCACCGCGTCCTCCTCCTCGACCAGCGCGGAACCGGTGCGTCCACCCCCGTCGGCCGGCAGACGCTCCCGCTGCGCGGCGACGCGCCGCAGCAGGCCGCGTACCTGGGCTTCTTCCGCGCCGACTCGATCGTGCGGGACTGCGAGCTCGTCCGCCGCGAGGTCACCGGGGGAGCGCCCTGGACCGTGCTCGGCCAGAGCTTCGGCGGCTTCTGCACGGTCAACTACCTGTCGACGGCGCCCGAGGGTCTCGCCGCCGCGCTGATCACCGGCGGACTGCCGACCCTCGACGGGCACGCGGACGACGTGTACCGGGCCGCGTACCCGCGCGTCGAGCGCAAGGTCCGGGCGCACTACGCCCGCTACCCGATGGACGTCGAGCGGGCCCGCGAGATCGGCGCGTACGTCCTGGAGCACGAGCCCGTCCTGCCGAACGGCTACCGGCTCACCCTGGAGGCCTTCCAGTCCCTCGGCATCTGGCTCGGCGCGGGCGACGGCAGCGACCGGCTGCACTACCTGCTGGAGGACGCGTTCGTACGGACCCCGGGCGGGCGCGAACTGTCCGACGCGTTCCAGGAACAGATCGGCGCGGCCCTGTCGTACGCGAGCCATCCGCTGTACGCCGTGCTGCACGAGGCGATCTACGCCCAGGGCGGGCGGGCCACCGACTGGTCGGCCGAGCGCGTTCGCGGGGAGTTCCCGCAGTTCGACGGGGAGAAGGCGCTGGCCGACGGTGGCGCGCTGCTCTTCACGGGGGAGAGCGTGCACCCCTGGCAGTTCGACTGCGACCCCGCGCTGCGGCCGCTGCGGGAGGCGGCGGAGCTCGTCGCCGGGCGGGTGGACTGGGCGCCGCTGTACGACTCCGTGCGGCTGGCGGCGAACGAGGTTCCTGTCGCCGCGGCCGTCTACCACGACGACATGTACGTGGACACGGCGATGGCCCTGCGGACCGCCGAGGGGATTCGGGGGGCCCGGAGCTGGGTGACGAACGAGTTCGAGCACGACGGGGTCCGGGCGGGTGGGCCCCGGGTGCTCGACCGGCTGCTGGGGATGGTGCGCGGGGAGGTGTAGCGCCGTAGTTTCGTTGCCGGGTGCGGCCCGGTGGGGCTTCTCGCGCGGTTCCCCGCGCCCCTGAAGGCTTGCGGCTGCGCCGCTCAGCCTTCATCGGCGAAATGCGACCCGAAGCCTCTGTATTTCAGG
>NZ_JBHYTK010000287.1:0-3886 GCF_042749255.1 Streptomyces sp. NPDC059524
CCCCCACCCGGGCCCTGGACCGACGTCTGCGCTCAAGGGGTCGGGATGCCCGGCGGTGGGCCGAGGATCTCGATGTGGTGGCGGGCGGCGGCGAGCCCGAGGGCCGCCGGGTCGAACGGGCCGGGGTCGGGGAGGCGCCGCTCCCGTGCCGGTGCCCCGACGTCGGCCGCGAAGTCCTCGAAGCCGGACGGTGTGGTGATCTGCAGACAGCGCAGCGGCTCCTGCGCGCCGACCACGAAGGTGTGCGGCACGCCGACCGGCAGCAGCACGAAGTCCCCGGGGCGGGCCTCCAGTTCCTGCCCGTCGCACAGGAAGCGGGCGGTTCCCGACAGGACGTAGAACATCTCGTCCTCTTCCAGGTGCCGGTGCAGCGGGGGTGCGAAGCCGGCCGGGTTGAGGAACTCCGCCACGGTGAGCCGGCCCCGGGTCTGTGCTCCGGAGGCCTTGAGGGTGACCAGATTCCCGAGGAACCACAGCGCTTCGCCCTCGGTGCTTCCCAGGAGGTAAGGACGGTTGACGGACGACGACATGGCCGCCTCCTGCTCCACGATTTGGAGAGACAGTGTCTATTCAATACTAAGCTAGAATGTCCAATTATGGGAGCCCGAGACGATGTGCGGCGTCGGTACGCCTCGCCGCTGCGGGAGCAGCGGGCCCGCCAGACCCGGCAGGCGGTCCTCGCGGCCGCGACCCGCCTCTTCGTCGCCCGCGGTTACGCCGCCACGTCCCTCGCCGACATCGCCGCCGGCGCCGAGGTGGCCCGGCCGACCGTCTTCGCCGCGTACGGATCCAAGGCCGCGCTGCTGCGCGAGGCGGTGGACCAGGCGCTGGCCGGTGACGACGAACCGGTCCCCGTGGCGGAGCGGCCCTGGTTCCGGCCGGTGTGGGACGCCCGCACCCCGGAAGCGGTGCTGCGCGCCTACGCCGAGGTGTGCCGCGTCATCGGCGAACGCGCGGCGGAGATCTTCGAGGTGGTCCGGCGCGCGGCGGACGGGGGAGCCGAGCCGGCCGCCCTCTGGGACACGATGCAGCGCAACCGGCGCGCCGGAGCCGCCATGGTGGTCGACCGGCTCGAGGCGCTCGCCTCCGCGCCGCCCGCCCTCGAGCGGGAGCGCGCCGTGGATGTCGTGTGGATGTACAACGACCCCGCCCATTACCGGTCGTTGGTGCTGACATGCGGCTGGAGCGGCGAGGAGTACGCCGCGTGGATCGCCGGACAGATGGCCCACGGCCTCGGTGTCGCCCTCGGCGGCGGGCGGCGCCGAGGGCGGTGACGGCGGCCGGGTTTCAGGGTGCGCCCGACGGCTAGCCCTGCGCCTCCAGCAGGTCCCAGAAACGGTCGGTGACCCGTTCCAGATAAGCGCGCCCCTGCTCCCCGGACGCCGCCGCGGTCGTCGCGCGGCTGAGGGTGGCCGTCATCAGGTGCTGGTACTCCTGGTGCATCGTGCGCAGCGGCTCGGCGAGGGCGCGTCGGTCGAGCCCCGTGAGCTTGGCGATCGCGCGGGCGTGGGCCTGCCAGCGGGTGCTCACCGCCTCGCCGAGGAGTTCGGCGAGCCGGCCGTTGTCGCCGGTGACGGACATGCGGTCGCGCTGGGACAGTCCGAGGACCGAGGCCAGCGCCTTCGTCTGCCGGTCGTCGCCGGGCCAGACGCCGGTGCGCTCGGCCTCCTCGTACACGCCGAGATCCATGCCGACCGCGCGGGCCACGTCCGTCGCCGCGTAACCGCGGATCAGGCGGTGCTCACGCAACGCGCGCGGCGTACCGATGAGTTGGGTCGGATCGCACCACAGCACGCTGGCCAGCGCGGTCAGTTCGGCGGGGCTCGGTGAGGCGAGGCCCCGCTCCCAGGCGGTGACCGTCCCGGGCGTGATGTACGTCAGGCCGAAGGAGGAGCTCAGGCCGTGCGCGACATGGCCCGGAGCCATGCCGAGCGACTCGCGGATACGGCGGGCCGCCACCGCGTCGAAGGGTGGGGGCGGGGCATGGGGGGAGGGGGGACCAGGCACAGCCGGGATGATAGAGGGGCATATGTGTTTTGGCTACTGTGTGTTCAGTCAACAGTGCATTTTGTGAGGGTCACCAAGTGTGTCCGGCCGCATGCGGCCCTGGCGGGGCCCGGTTCGTGGGATCTCCATAACATCCTTGCAACTACTGACCGATGGAACAGCTTCCGTCCCGCCCGCCACGGCGGTTGTCCGTATGATCCTCAGCGCTTCGCATGTGCGTTCGTGCATCGCGACACCTGTCGCGATGTCAGAGGATCCTCCCAACTGTCCTTGATTCCGGATGCATTCCCCATGTCCGCCCATGTGTCGTGCCCGCGACACGTGCAGATGCAGGAGACTCGATGAGTTCCCCCAGCGCGACCGGCGCACCGTACGACGCGCATCCCCCGGCCGGCAGCCCTCCCCGCACCCCCGGCGGTCCGCTCGACCGCTACTTCCGGATCACCGAACGCGGTTCGACGTACGGCCGTGAGATACGCGGCGGTGTCGCCACGTTCTTCACGATGGCGTACATCCTCGTGCTCAACCCGATCATCCTGAGCGCGGCCGAGGACAAGACCGGCGCCCAGCTCGACCCGGCCCAACTCGTCACCGCGACCGCGCTCGTCGCCGCCGTCATGACCGTCATCATGGGCGTCGGCGGCAACCTCCCGCTCGCCCTCGCCGCGGGCCTCGGCCTCAACGCCGTCGTGGCCTTCCAGCTCGCCCCGCTCATGACGTGGGACGACGCGATGGGTCTGATCGTGCTCGAGGGGCTCATCATCTGCGTGCTGGTCCTGACCGGACTGCGCGAAGCCGTCATGCACGCCATCCCGCAGCCGCTCAAGCAGGCCATCAGCGTCGGCATCGGCCTGTTCATCGCCTTCATCGGCTTCGTCGACGCCGGCTTCGTCACCCGAGTCCCCGACGCCGCCAACACCACCGTGCCCGTGCAGCTCGGCACCGGCAGCCTCACCGGCTGGCCCATGCTCGTCTTCGCGCTCGGTGTCGTGCTGACCATCGTGCTCCTCGCCCGCAAGGTCAAGGGCGCGATCCTCATCAGCATCGTCGCGATGACCGTGCTCGCCGTCGTCCTCGACCAGCTCGCCGACATCAAGACCTGGGGCCTGACCACGCCCGCGATCCCGGACTCCGTCGTCGCGTCCCCCGACTTCGGACTGCTCGGTAACTTCGACGTGTTCGGCGCGTTCGGCCAGGTCAGCGTCGTCACCGTGCTGCTGCTCGTCTTCACGCTCATCCTGTCGGACTTCTTCGACACCATGGGCACCGTCGTCGGCGTGACCGCCGAGGCCGGCCTCCTCGACGAGCGCGGCCAGGTTCCCAACCTCGGCCGGGTGCTCCTCATCGACGGCGCCGCCGCCGTGGCCGGCGGCGCCGCGTCCGCGTCCTCCGCGACGACCTACATCGAGTCGGCGGCGGGCGTCGGCGAAGGCGCCCGCACGGGCTTCGCCAACCTCTTCACCGGTGGCCTGTTCGCCCTCGCGCTGTTCCTGACCCCCGTACTCACCATCGTGCCGCTCCAGGCGGCCGCCCCCGCCCTCGTGGCCGTGGGCTTCCTGATGATGACGCAGGTCAAGCACATCGACTGGGACCGCTACGACATCGCCATCCCGGCGTTCCTCACCATCGCCGTCATGCCGTTCACGTACTCCATCACCAACGGCATCGGCGCCGGCTTCCTCGCCTACGTCATCATCAAGACGGCGCTCGGCAAGGCGCGTGAGGTGCACTGGCTGCTGTGGGGGACCTCGGTCCTCTTCCTCGTCTACTTCGCCATCGACCCGATCGAGCAGCTCCTCGGGGTCAAGTAGTCGTCCGGCGGTGCTGAGTTGATGTGGTGAGGGGCCCGGGCACTCACGCCCCCCGCGCCCGCGCCCCC
>NZ_JBHYTK010000288.1:0-3689 GCF_042749255.1 Streptomyces sp. NPDC059524
CCCTTCTCTTCTGGTCCCGTTCGCCGGGCCGGCTCAGCGCTTCTTGGCGGCCGCCTTCGGCGTGGCCAGCCGGCTGCCGGTCCAGTCCTTGCCGGCGCTGACGCTCTTGGCGGCGGTGAGACCGGCGGTGGTGGCGGCCTCCCCGATCTCGCTGGGCTCGACGTAGCCGTCACGGCCCGTCTTCGGCGTCAGGAGCAGGATGGAGCCGCCTTCCTCCATGTACGCGATGGCATCCACCAGCGCATCGGTAAGGTCCCCGTCGTCCTCACGGAACCAGAGCACCACGGCGTCAGCCACGTCGTCGTAGTCCTCGTCGACGAGCTCGGAGCCGATGACTTCCTCGATGCTCTCGCGGAGCTCCTGATCGACGTCGTCGTCGTAGCCGATCTCCTGGACCACCTGGTCGGGCTGGAAACCGAGCCTCTCGGCAAGGTTCTTCTCCGCGTGGTCCGCGGTCGCGCTCACGGATTGCCTCCTGATCATGTTTACGAAAGTTCTTGGGTTGTCTGGGTGTCCCCAGAGCCTCGCGCACGCGCGAAGCGTTGGCCGTAGTCCACACGTGCGCGACGGATCGCGCAAGTACCCGGCTGCCGAGACCGCCTAAACGGTGACGTTCCGGGCCGTCTCACCCCAACCTCAGTCAAGGATCCCCGCCGGTTCGTGATCTATGCCACACCAGCTTGAGCGTATCGTTGCGATTTGTTCGCGGCACCGCGAATACCTCGCGGTAGAGATGACGATTCGGTTTCCAAGGTCCACGATGGACTCGGCGCAAACCGACAGTGGAACAGTGGCATCACCGACAGTGAGGGAACAGCGTGGCTTCCGGATCCGATCGCAACCCGATCATCATTGGCGGTCTTCCCAGCCAGGTCCCGGACTTCGATCCAGAAGAGACCCAGGAGTGGCTCGACTCCCTGGACGCCGCGGTCGACGAACGCGGCCGGGAGCGGGCCCGGTACCTGATGCTCCGGCTCATCGAGCGGGCCCGCGAGAAGCGCGTGGCCGTGCCCGAGATGCGCAGCACGGACTACATCAACACGATCGCGACCAAGGACGAGCCGTACTTCCCCGGCAACGAGGAGATCGAGCGCAAGGTCCTCAACGCGACGCGGTGGAACGCCGCGGTGATGGTGTCCCGCGCGCAGCGCCCGGGGGTGGGCGTCGGCGGCCACATCGCCACCTTCGCGTCCTCGGCCTCCCTGTACGACGTGGGCTTCAACCACTTCTTCCGCGGCAAGGACGAGGGCGACGGCGGTGACCAGGTCTTCTTCCAGGGGCACGCCTCGCCCGGCATCTACGCCCGCGCCTACCTCCTGGACCGGCTCACCGAGGACCAGCTCGACGGCTTCCGCCAGGAGCACTCGAAGGCGCCCAACGGCCTGTCCTCGTACCCGCACCCGCGCCTGATGCCGGACTTCTGGGAGTTCCCGACCGTGTCGATGGGCCTCGGCCCGCTCGGTGCGATCTTCCAGGCCCGGATGAACCGCTACATGGAGGCGCGCGGCATCGCCGACACCTCCAAGTCGCATGTGTGGGCCTTCCTCGGCGACGGCGAGATGGACGAGCCGGAGTCGCTCGGCCAGCTGTCGATCGCGGCCCGCGAGGGCCTCGACAACCTGACCTTCGTCGTCAACTGCAACCTGCAGCGGCTCGACGGCCCGGTGCGCGGCAACGGCAAGATCATCCAGGAGCTGGAGTCGCAGTTCCGCGGCGCCGGATGGAACGTCATCAAGCTGGTCTGGGACCGCAGTTGGGACCCGCTGCTGGCGCAGGACCGCGACGGCACGCTGGTCAACCGGCTCAACACGACGCCGGACGGCCAGTTCCAGACGTACGCCACCGAGACCGGCGCGTACATCCGCGAGCACTTCTTCGGCGACGACCACCGGCTGCGCGCCATGGTCGAGAACATGTCCGACAAGGAGATCCTGCACCTGGGGCGCGGTGGCCACGACCACCGGAAGATCTTCGCCGCGATGACGGCCGCCAAGGAGCACAAGGGGCAGCCGACGGTCATCCTGGCGCAGACCGTCAAGGGCTGGACGCTCGGCCCGAACTTCGAGGGCCGCAACGCGACGCACCAGATGAAGAAGCTCACGGTCGACGACCTGAAGGGCTTCCGCGACCGGCTGCACCTGCCGATCACCGACAAGCAGCTCGAGGACGGCCTGCCGCCGTACTACCACCCGGGCCGCGAGTCGGAGGAGATCCAGTACATGCACGACCGCCGGCAGTCGCTCGGCGGGTACGTGCCGACGCGCGTGGTGCGGGCGAAGCCGCTCCAGCTGCCGGACGACAAGACCTACGCGAACGTGAAGAAGGGCTCGGGTCAGCAGTCCATCGCGACGACCATGGCCTTCGTCCGGCTCCTCAAGGACCTGATGCGGGACAAGGAGATCGGCAAGCGGTTCGTGCTGATCGCGCCCGACGAGTACCGCACGTTCGGCATGGACGCGTTCTTCCCGAGCGCGAAGATCTACAACCCGCTCGGCCAGCAGTACGAGTCCGTGGACCGCGAGCTGCTGCTCGCGTACAAGGAGTCGCCGACCGGGCAGATGCTGCACGACGGCATCTCGGAGGCGGGCTGCACGGCCTCGCTGATCGCGGCGGGCTCGGCCTACGCGACGCACGGCGAGCCGCTGATCCCGGTCTACGTCTTCTACTCGATGTTCGGCTTCCAGCGCACCGGCGACCAGTTCTGGCAGATGGCCGACCAGCTGTCCCGCGGCTTCGTGCTCGGCGCGACGGCCGGCCGCACCACGCTGACCGGTGAGGGCCTCCAGCACGCGGACGGCCACTCCCAGCTGCTCGCCTCGACCAACCCGGCGTGCGTGGCCTACGACCCGGCGTACGGGTACGAGATCGCGCACATCGTCCAGGACGGTCTGCGCCGCATGTACGGGCCGACGGCCGACGGCAGGCCCGGCGAGGACGTCTTCTACTACCTGACCGTCTACAACGAGCCGATCCAGCAGCCCGCGGAGCCGGACGACGTGGACGTCGAGGGCATCCTCAAGGGCATCCACCGCATCAGCGCCGGCTCCGCCGGCACGATCCCGGCGCAGATCATGGCGTCCGGTGTCGGCGTGCCGTGGGCGCTGGAGGCGCAGCGGATCCTCGCGGAGGAGTGGAACGTGCGGGCCGACGTCTGGTCCGCGACCTCCTGGAACGAGCTGCGGCGCGAGGCCGTCGAGGTGGAGCGGCACAACCTGCTGCACCCGGAGGAGGAGCAGCGCGTCCCGTACGTCACGCGGAAGCTGTCCGGGGCGCAGGGGCCGTTCGTCGCGGTCTCGGACTGGATGCGGTCGGTGCCGGACCAGATCTCGCGGTGGGTGCCCGGCACGTACCAGTCCCTGGGGGCGGACGGGTTCGGGTTCGCTGACACGCGGGGGGCGGCGCGGCGGTACTTCCACATCGACGCGCAGTCCGTCGTCGTGGCGGTGCTCACGGAGCTGGCGCGGGACGGGAAGGTCGATCGCTCCGTGCTGAAGCAGGCGATCGACCGGTATCAGCTGCTGGACGTCACGGCTGCGGATCCCGGGGCGGCGGGTGGGGACGCGTAGTCCGTTGCCGGGTGCGGGTGGAGTGTGGCTGGTCGCGCAGTTCCCCGCGCCCCTGGAGGCGAGCGGCTTCGCCGCTCAGCCTCTATCGGGGAAATGCGGCGCGTAGCGCCTGCATTTCAGGGG
>NZ_JBHYTK010000289.1:0-3651 GCF_042749255.1 Streptomyces sp. NPDC059524
CAGCCCCGCGCCGCCCCCCCCCCCGCCGCACCGACCCACACGCCTCCGCCCCCGCGCCGGCCGCCGGGGGGGGGGGGGCGCGCCGCCGGCCCCCCCCCCCCCCCCCCCCGGGGGCCGCCCCTTCTGGCGGCGGTTGCGGGCCCGGCGTTCCGCGCTCGTCGCCGGCGGCGTCGTCGCGTTCCTGGTCCTCATCGCGCTGGCGGCGCCGCTGCTCACCGCTGTCGAGGGGCAGGACCCCACCACGTACCACCCGGACCTCGTCGACTCGGCGACCGGCGGTGTGCCGCTCGGTTCGTTCGGCGGGGCGAGCGCCGACCACTGGCTCGGCGTCGAACCCCTCACCGGACGCGACCTGTTCGCCCGGGTCGTGTACGGCGCGCGGGTGTCGCTGGGCGTCGCGCTCGCCGCGACGGTCCTCCAGGTGCTGCTCGGCGTGGCGATCGGCCTGGCCGCGGGGCTCGGCAACCGGTTCGTCGACCAGGCGCTCAGCCGGGTCACGGACGTGGTCGTCGCGCTGCCGGTGATGGTGGTGGCGCTCGGCGCGCTCGCCGTCGTCCCGGCCGGCTTCCCGCGTCCCGTGCTGATCGCCGTCATCATCGGACTGGTCGGCTGGGCCGGCACGTCCAAGATCGTGCGGGCCCAGACGCTGGCCCTCAAGTCGCTGGACCACGTGGCGGCGGCCCGGCTCAGCGGCTGGGGCCGGTGGCAGGTGGCCCGGCGGGAGCTGCTGCCCGCGCTGGCCGCGCCCGTCATCACGTACGCGGTCCTGCTGTTCCCGGGGAACATCGTGGTCGAGGCGGCGCTGTCCTTCCTCGGTGTCGGCATCAAGCCGCCGACCCCGTCGTGGGGGCAGATGCTCAGCGACGCCGACACCTGGTACCAGGCGGCCCCCACTTATCTGCTGATCCCCGCGCTCCTGCTGTTCGTCACCGTGCTGGCGCTGACCGTCCTCGGCGAAGGCGTGCGCACGGCGCTCGACCCGCGGGCCGAGTCCCGGCTGCGGGTCGGCACCGGCCGCAAGCAGGAGACCCGGCACGATGCCGAGAAGGAGGCCGGCGCATGACGGGCTTTCTGATCCGCCGCGCGGGCGGCGCCGTCTTCGTCCTGTTCGCCCTGAGCGTCGTCGTGTACGCGGCCTTCTACGTGGTCCCGGGCGACGTCGCGCAGATCGCGTGCGGGCCGCGCTGCTCCCCCGCGCAGGTCGCGCAGGTCAGCGCGCAACTGAAGCTGGACGACCCGTTGTACGCGCGGTACGCGCACTTCCTCCAGGCCCTGTTCACCGGGCAGGACTTCTCGACCGGCACCGGTGTGCTGCACTGCCCGGCGCCCTGCCTCGGGCTCTCGTACCAGAGCGACCAGCAGGTCACGGGGCTGATCCTGGCGAAGCTGCCCGCGACGGCCTCGCTCGTCGTCGGCGCGTCCCTGCTGTGGGTCGTGCTCGGCGTGGGCACGGGTCTGCTGTCGGTGTGGCGGCGCGGCCGGCCGACCGAGCGGATCCTCACCTGGATCACGCTCGCGGGCATGGCCACGCCGGTGTTCGTCATCGGACTGCTGCTGATCATCGTGCTGGTGACGGTGCTTCAGGTGCTGCCGTTCCCGGACTACGTGCCGTTCACCGACGATCCCGAGCAGTGGGCGTGGAACCTGCTGCTGCCGTGGATCTCGCTGGCCCTGGTGAGCGCCGCGCCGTACGCGCGGATGACCCGCGCCTCGATGCTGGAGACGCTCGCCGAGGACCACGTACGCACGTTCCGGGCGTACGGGGTGCCCGAGCGGACGTTGGTCGGGCGGCACGCCCTGCGCGGCGCGCTCGCTCCGGTGATCGCGCTCGGCGCGCTGGACATCGGCTCGATGTTCGGCGGCGCGCTGCTGACGGAGTCGCTGTTCGGCATCCCGGGTGTGGGGCGCGAACTGGTCGACGCGGTCCGCACCGTGGACCTTCCGGTCGTCGTGGGTCTGGTGCTGGTCACCGGGTTCTTCGTCGTCCTCGCGGGCGCCCTCGCGGACGTGTTCCACGCGCTGGCCGACCGAAGGGTGGTGCTCGCATGAGCCTGATCGAGGTCAAGGACCTGTCCATATCGTTCGGCGCGGTGCGGGCCGTACGGAACCTGTCGTTCTCGCTGGAGCCCGGCCGGGCGCTCGGCATCGTCGGCGAGTCCGGCTCGGGCAAGAGCGCCTCCGCGTACGCGCTGCTCGGGCTGCACCGCGGCACGGGCGCCGAGGTGTCCGGCTCAGTGCGGGTGGCCGGGGTGGACGTGCGCGAGGCCGACGACGCGGAGCTGCGCTCGCTGCGCGGCGCGAAGGCGGCGATGGTCTTCCAGGACCCGCTGTCCTCGCTCGACCCGTACTACGCGGTGGGCGACCAGATCGCGCAGGTGTACCGGGTCCACCACCGGGTCTCGCGGCGTGCGGCGCGGGCCCGCGCCGTCGAGGTCCTGGACCGGGTGCGCATCCCCGACGCGGCGCGCCGGGCGCGGTCGCGGCCGCACGAGTTCTCGGGCGGGATGCGGCAGCGGGCGCTCATCGCGATGGCTCTGGCCTGCGAGCCGCAGCTGCTGATCGCGGACGAGCCGACGACGGCCCTGGACGTCACCGTGCAGGCCCAGATCCTGGATCTGCTGCACCAGTTGCGGCAGGAGACGGGCATGGGGCTCGTCCTGGTCACGCACGACGTGGGGGTGGCCGCCGAGTCCGTCGACGACGTTCTCGTGATGCGGGCGGGCCGGGCCGTCGAGCGCGGTCCGGTCGGCGCGGTGCTGGCCGCGCCCGCGGAGTCGTACACGCGGGCGCTGCTCGCGGCGGTCCCCCGGATCGCCGGCGCGGCCGCGCCCGCCCGCCCGGGGCCGGCCGACGCGGGCGAGCCGCTGGTCGAGGCGGTCGACGTCCACCAGGTGTTCGGCCGCCGGTCGGCCGCGACGAAAGCCGTCGACGGGGTCACGCTCGGCGTGCGCCGGGGCGAGACCCTGGGCATCGTCGGGGAGAGCGGCAGCGGCAAGACGACGCTCGGCCGGATGCTGGTCGGGCTGCTCGAACCGAGCGCGGGCCGGGTCGTGCGGCGGGGCCGGGTGCAGATGGTGTTCCAGGACCCGCACTCGTCGCTGAACCCGCGCCGCTCGATCGGCGAGTCCGTCGCGGACCCGCTGCGGGCCGCCGGGAGGCTCGACGAGGGGGCGATCCGGGCCCGGGTCGGTGAACTGCTCGCGCAGGTCGGGCTGGAGGCGGATCAGTACGACCGCTATCCGCACGAGTTCAGCGGCGGGCAGCGGCAGCGGGTCGGGATCGCGCGGGCGCTCGCCGCGGACCCGGACCTGATCGTGTGCGACGAGGCCGTGTCGGCGCTCGACGTGACGACTCAGGCCCAGGTCACGGAGCTGCTCGGCCGGCTCCAGCGGGAGCTGGGGCTCGCCCTGGTGTTCATCGCGCACGATCTGGCGGTCGTACGTCAGGTCCGCGACCGGGTGGCCGTCATGCGGGCGGGCCGGGTCGTGGAGGAGGGACCCGTGGACGAGGTGTACGCACGTCCTCAGGATCCTTACACCCGGCAGTTGCTGGCGGCGGTCCCGGCGATCGATCCCGGGCAGGCGGCCCGACGCCGGTCCCTGCGGGCGGAGTTGACGACGGTCTGACGGACGCGAACGGCCGGTGGCGGAC
>NZ_JBHYTK010000290.1:0-2833 GCF_042749255.1 Streptomyces sp. NPDC059524
CTGAAATGCAGACCCTTCGGGTCGCATTTCCCCGACGGGTGACCGCCCGATGGAGATGCCGCACGAAGTGCGCATCTCCAGGGGCGCGGGGAACTGCGCGAGAAGCCCCACCGGGCGGCAGTCGCCCGAGAAGCGCCACCAGGCAGACGCGAACGCGCAAGACCCGAGGCCGCCCCCGCTGACCAGCGGCGACGGACCTCGGGCCATGGATCCCGTCCGGCGGAGCCTAGAAGGCGGCCTCGTCCAGGTCCATCACGTCCAGGCCCGACTCGCTCGTGCCCTGGGCGAGCTTGCGCGCACCCGTGACACCCGGCAGGACGTTCGCGGCGAAGAACTTGGCCGCGGCGACCTTGCCCTGGTAGAAGGGCACGTCCTTGGCGGACGCACCGCCCGCGAGGGCCTCCGCCGCGACGGCCGCACCCTTGAGCAGCAGGTAGCCGACGACCACGTCACCGGAGGCCATGAGCAGCCGGGTCGTGTTCAGGCCGACCTTGTAGATGTTCTTCGGGTCCTGCTCCGTGGCCGCGAGGTCCGTGAGCATGACGCCGACGATGGCCTCGAGCTCGACGGCCGCCTTGGCCAGCGACTCGCGCGCCCCGGCGAGCTCCTCGCCGCCCGTCTCGACCGCGAGGAACTTCTTGATCTCCTCGGCGAGGCCGTTCAGCGCGGCGCCCTGGTTGCGGACGATCTTCCGGAAGAAGAAGTCCTGGCCCTGGATCGCGGTCGTGCCCTCGTACAGGGTGTCGATCTTCGAGTCACGGATGTACTGCTCGATCGGGTACTCCTGCAGGAAGCCGGAGCCGCCGAAGGTCTGGAGCGACTGGGCGAGCTGCTCGTAGCCCTTCTCGGAGCCGTAGCCCTTGACGATCGGCAGGAGCAGGTCGTTGAGGGCGTGCTCGGCGGAGGCGTCCTCGCCGGCGGCCTCCTTGACCTGGATCGCGTCCTGCACGGAGGCCGTGTAGAGCACCAGCGAGCGCATGCCCTCGGCGTACGCCTTCTGCGTGAGCAGCGAGCGGCGCACGTCGGGGTGGTGCGTGATGGTGACCTTGGGCGCGGCCTTGTCCATGAACTGGGCGAGGTCGGGGCCCTGGACGCGCTCCTTGGCGTACTCCAGCGCGTTCAGGTAACCGGTCGACAGGGTCGAGATCGCCTTCGTGCCGACCATCATGCGAGCGAACTCGATGATGCGGAACATCTGGCGGATGCCCTCGTGCTTGTCGCCGATCAGCCAGCCCTTGGCGGGGTGCTGGTCGCCGAAGGTCATCTCGCACGTGTTGGAGGCCTTGAGGCCCATCTTGTGCTCGACGTTGGTCGCGTACACGCCGTTGCGCTCGCCCAGCTCGCCGGTCTCCCAGTCGAACTCGAACTTCGGGACGAGGAAGAGGGACAGGCCCTTGGTGCCCGGGCCGTGGCCCTCGGGGCGGGCGAGGACGTAGTGGAGGATGTTCTCCGACATGTCGTGCTCACCGGACGTGATGAAGCGCTTCACGCCCTCGATGTGCCAGGAGCCGTCCTCCTGCTGCACGGCCTTGGTGCGGCCGGCGCCCACGTCCGAGCCGGCGTCCGGCTCGGTCAGGACCATCGTCGAGCCCCACTGCTTCTCGACGGCGATCTCGGCGATCTTCTTCTGCGCCTCGTTGCCCTCCTCGAAGAGGATGCCGGCGAACGCGGGGCCGGAGGAGTACATCCAGATCGCCGGGTTGGCGCCCAGGATCAGCTCGGCGTGGGCCCAGATGAGGGAGCGCGGCGCGGTGGTGCCGCCGATCTCCTCGGGCAGGCCGAGGCGCCAGTACTCGGAGTCCATGAAGGCCTTGTAGGACTTCTTGAAGCTGGCCGGGACCGGCGCGGTGTTCGTCTCGGGGTCGAAGACCGGAGGGTTGCGGTCCGCGTCGGTGAAGGACTCGGCCAGGTCGTTCTCGGAGAGGCGGGCCACCTCGTCGAGGATGCTCTTGGCGGTGTCGACGTCCATCTCACCGAACGGGCCGGTGCCGTACAGCTTGTCGCGGCCGAGCACCTCGAAGAGGTTGAACTCGATGTCGCGGAGATTCGACTTGTAGTGCCCCATGGCGACGGCTCCGTAAAGGCTTGGGAGGTGGATCGTCCGGGGGTGTCCCCGGACCTTCCTCGTACGCGTACCAACTAGTAACCACCACAATGCTACCCGCCGGTAATAAGAATCAACCCCCAGCGGGCCAACTGTGACGAACTCGGCCCTCGGGCGAACCCCGCCTCGCCCTTGCGGGGGCTCGGTAGTCTTGCGCCCATGTACGGCTATGACCAGACCCCGGGTGCCGGGCAGCAGTACGCGCCGCCGCAGCAGGGCGGTTACGGGCAGCAGGCCCCGCCGCTGTACCCGGAGCCGTCGCCGCCGTCGCTCGCCGACGCGGTCCGCGCGTTCACGACCGGATCGATGTCCGCGGAGGACTTCCAGCAGATCTTCGCCTCGTCGAAGGTCTACTGCCCGCGCGGCGACAACCCCGGCTTCCTCGCGCTGCACAACACCCAGCAGCCCGTGATCCCGATGTTCACCTCGCTCAAGGAGCTGCGGACGTACGCGGGCAAGGAGTCCAAGTACTTCGTGATCACCGGCGCCGAGGTCATCGACCTGCTGCCGACCGGCTACGGCTTCGTCCTCGACATGGAGGGCGAGCACCGCATGGTCTTCGACGCGAAGGCCGTCGAACAGATGGTCGATTTCGCGATGCGCCGCATGTACGGGTAGGCGCCGTGGGGGGGGGGCGCCCCCGGGGGAGGGCCGGGCGGGGGGCCGGGGTCGCGGCCATACGGGGCGCGCTTGACTATGCCTATGTGTGTCTCTCGCCCGCGCGGTCTG
>NZ_JBHYTK010000290.1:2843-3622 GCF_042749255.1 Streptomyces sp. NPDC059524
GCACCGCAGGGTATTCGACGCGATGGCCGTCGAACTTTTGTTGGTTTTCGCGAGGCGCCGCTTGTACGGGTAGGCGCCGTCGGCCGTGGCACCCGTGTGTCACGGCCGTCCGGTCGACGTGCGAGTCGGCAATCCGGGGCATTCATGAATAGCCGATCGGATGACATGCCCGCCCCGGTGCCGGCCGTAGCGTCGAGGACATGAACATCGCTCGCATCTCCCGCCGCTCCGCTCTCACCGCATCCGCGATCGCGATCGCCGTGTCCGCCCTGGTGCCCGTCTCGGCCATGGCGGCCGACGCGTCCGCCGCACCGGCCCCCGCTTCCGCGTCCGCGAAGCTGAAGGCCGCGACTCCGTCCGACGTGCTCGCCTCCACCCCGTGGAAGACCACCGGCGCCGTCGACCAGGACGGCAACCGTGTCGCCCTCGACGACCCGGCCGTGTCGAACTTCGTGGGCTGGGCGTACTTCGACGCCGACGGCACGTACACCATGTACAACCTCGATGACAGCCCCAAGCTGCACGGTGACTGGACCGTCACCCCCGACGGCTCCGAGCGCTGGATCAACGCGAAGGACGCGAACGGCAAGGTGCTCTTCGAGCGCACCGTCCCGATCACCCAGCTCGACAAGAACGTGTTCACCTACCGCGTCTTCCCGAACGCCGGCGACACCAGCGTGTACTACGACATCGTCCACACCAAGACCAACCACGTCGAGCCCGGCACCGACGGCCGCGGCCCCGGCGCGAACGGCAACCAGGGCGGCAACGGCGAGTAC
>NZ_JBHYTK010000291.1:0-3460 GCF_042749255.1 Streptomyces sp. NPDC059524
CGAAGATGCGGTTCATGACGAAGGCGACGGAGAACTCCACCCCGACCATCAGACCGACGGTCACGACGGTGACGACCTCGAGTACGGCGAGCATGGTGACCCCTCCAACTTTCTAGCGCTGCTAGCCGATGAGGCAACGCTAGCCCTAATGTCGCTCGCTTGTCTAGCGGTGCTAGGATCGCATCATGTCGGTACAGGAGCGCAAGCAGCGCGAACGGGCGGACCGTGAACGCCTCATCGTGGACACCGCCCGCGAACTCGCCGAGCAGCAGGGCTGGGACGCCGTCACCACCCGCCGGCTCGCCGAGGCCATCGAATACAGCCAGCCCGTCCTCTACAGCCACTTCCGCGGCAAACGCGAGATCATCGGCGCCGTCGCCCTCCAGGGAGCCGCCGAGCTGGCGGTCGCCGTGCGGGCGGCGACCGCCGCCGCGGACGGTCCGCGCGAGCGCGTCACCGCCCTCGCCCGCACCTATCTCGACTTCGCCGCACGCAACCCGGCGGTCTACGACGCCCTGTTCCAGCTCGACGGCGGCCTCCCGTACGCGCGGGAGGACACCCCGGAACCCTTGAAGGACGCCTTCGCCGCCCTCATGGAGACCCTCGGCGAGGTCGCGGGGGAGGGGGTGCACCCGGGGCTGTTCACCGAGGTGTTCTGGGCGGCCCTGCACGGCCAGGCGACCCTGACCCGGGCCGGCCGCCTCCCCGCCGCGGACATCGAGCGCCGGGCCCAGCTCGTCGTGGACCGGCTCGCCGTCCTCTGAGCCGCGCCGTACGCGTCCTCGTGCGCGTCCTTGTGCGTGCCCTCGTACGTGCCCTCGCGCGTGCTCCCGTACGCGCCTAGTCGTCCATGGCGTCGTCGAACAGGTGGCGGACCGTGGAGCGGTGATTCGTGCGGACGTGGGCCAGGGCGACCGCTCTGGCCCGCTCCGCGTCCCCGGCGGCCACCGCCGCGTACAGCTCCCGGTGTTCGGCGAGCTGCTGGGCCCACTCCTCGTTGCGCCGGGTCAGCCAGCGCAGCCGGCCGCCGACCGGCTGCATCACGTCGGCCAGCAGACTGTTGCCCGCCGCCGCCAACAGGGCGTCGTGGAAGCGGGAGTTGACGTCCGTGAGGGTGTCCGCGTCGTCCCGCTCGGTGGCCCGCGCGGCCACGTCGAGCAGGTCCGCCAGCCGGTCCAGTTCGTCCCGGCCCGCCCGCTGCGCGGCGAGCCCGGCCGCGTGCACCTCCAACACCTCGCGCAGTTCGTAGAGTTCGGTCACGTCGGTGCGGGTCAGCGTGCGCACGACGGCCCGGCGCGGCGTCTCGAACGTCACGAAGCCCTCCGTCACGAGCGCCCTGATCGCCTCTCGCACCGGCACCCGTGAGACCCCGAAGCGCTCCGCGAGCTCCCGCTCGACCAGCCGCTCGCCGGGGCGTGACCGTCCGCCGATGATGTCCTGCCGCAGGGTCGCGAGCACGCGCTCGCGCACCGCCCCCAGGGGTTCCGCCGTCGCCATGCGCCCATCTTCCCCGATCGCCCGCGGGGGCCGGGGCCGTGGTTTTACCGAGCCGTAACCGTAGGGACATTGCCGGGCGCCGCTCGGAGCGGGACGATGACGCCGCTTTGGTATACCAAACCCCTTTCGCTGCGCGTCACAGCACTCTGGGAGGTACCCCATGCCCGTGGCCGAACCCACGCCCACGCAGGCCGCCGCCTTCACTCCCGACCCGCGCCTGGTCAATGAGGACCTCGCGCCCGCCGCGGAGCGCAAATGGAAGGTCTACGACCTCTTCGCCCTGTGGATGTCCGACGTCCACAACCTCGGCAACTACACCTTTGCGGCAGGCCTGTTGGTCCTCGGCCTCAACGCCTGGCAGGTCTTCAGCGCGCTGCTCATCGGCTTCGTCCTCATCTACGCCGGCTGCAACGCGATGGGCCGTATCGGTCAGCGGCACGGCGTCCCGTTCCCCGTCGTCAGCCGCATCAGCTTCGGCGTCTGGGGCGCGAACATCCCCGCTCTGATCAGGGCCGTCATCGCCATCATGTGGTACGGAATCCAGACCTATCTGGCCTCCGTCGCCGTCAACGTGATGGTGCTCGCCGCCTTCCCCGGGATGAAGTCCTGGACCGAGCACTCCTTCCTCGGCCTGCATGCCCTGGGCTGGGCGTCCTTCCTCGCGCTGTGGCTCGTGCAGTCGCTGATCATCACGCGCGGCATGGAGTCCGTCCGTAAGTTCCAGGACTTCTGCGGACCCGCGATCTGGATCGTGATGCTCGCGCTCGCCGTCTGGATCTGGGCCAAGGCCGGCTGGACCATCTCGCTGACCACCACCCCGCACCCGGTCTCCCCCGGCGAGCAGTTCCGCCAGTGGTTCGGCGCGATCGGCCTGATCCTCGCCACGTACGGCACGCTGATGCTCAACTTCTGCGACTTCTCCCGCTTCGCGCCCGACTACAGGACCGTGCGGCGCGGCAACTTCTGGGGCCTGCCCATCAACTCCACGGCGTTCGTGGTCCTTTCAGTCGTCGTCACCGCGGGCAGCGTCGAGGTCTTCGGCGAGGCGATCACCGACCCGGCGCTCCTCGTCGCCCGCATCGGCAACACCTGGGTCCTCGTCTTCGGCGCGCTGACCTTCGCCGTCGCCACCATGGGCGTCAACATCGTCGCCAACTTCGTCTCGCCCGCCTACGACCTGGCGAACGTCTGGCCGCAGAAGATCAGCTTCAAGGTCGGCGGCGCGATCTCGACGGTCCTCGCTCTCGTCGTCACGCCCTGGAACCTCTACTCCAACCCGACCGTCGTGAACTACTTCCTGGGCGGGCTCGGGGCCTTCCTCGGCCCGCTGTTCGGCATCATCATGCTCGACTACTTCTGGGTGAAGCGCGGCCGCATCGACGACCGCGCCCTCTTCGACGCGACGCCCGGCTCCCGCTACCACTACCGCGGCGGCGTCAACCCGAAGGCCCTGGCCGCCTTCGTCCCCTCCGCCGGCCTCGCCGTGGTCCTCGCCCTCGTCCCGTACTTCGACTCGGTCGCCGCGTACTCCTGGTTCATCGGCACCGCCGTCTCGGCGCTCCTCTACGGGCTGATCTGCCGCGCGGAGCGAGCGGAGTCGGCGTCGGCGGAGCCGGTGGGTCCGGTGGGTCCGGTGGACCCCGCGGACGCGGTCGAGGTCTGAACTCGCAGGCTCGCAGGCTCGCCGGAGCGGCCCCCGGCCGCAGTGACGCGCGCCGCCGAACGGGTGCACCTTTCTGCGCCGGGGCCCTCGGGACACCCGGCGCGGGCGGGGGCCGAGCATCATCCGGCCATGGCCAAGTCCTCGCGCCCGGTACTGGGCGTTCTGTTGGCGGCGCTGCTGAGTCTCGCCCCGGCCGCGGCCGGGCCCGGGGCCCCCGCCGGCGCCGTGTTCTGGGTGGTACCCGAACGGGGCGCGGGCCCCCCCGGCGCCCCCGAGCCGGGCCCAGGGCCGCCCGGGCTC
>NZ_JBHYTK010000292.1:0-3452 GCF_042749255.1 Streptomyces sp. NPDC059524
GCCCCCGGCGGGCCGCGGGGGGGGGGGCGCCCCCCCCGGCGGACGGTCGGGGTCCCGCTCACGCGGACAGGTCGAGGTCCTTCAGGAACGCCTCGAAGGACTTGAGCCCCGGGTGCGCCGCGCGCAGGGCGGGGATGTCGGCCTGGTAGCCGTGATCCTGGAACCACTCGAACATGAGGGCGATCTCGGGCGCGTTGGGGATGTACGGGTTCGACGCGACCATGTCCAGGGGGAGTTCCTGGAAGCGGGCCGGGGTGCCCGTGCGGGCGGCGAAGGCCTCGGCGACCTCGGCGGCGGTGAGTTCGTCGCCGGCGATCTCCAGTTTCCTCCCGAGGTACTCCCCCGGCCGGTCGAAGGCCTCGGCGGCGAACCAGCCGATGTCCTCGACCGCGATGTACTGCACGCGGGTGTCCGGCTTGAGGGCCAGTGCCACGACGCGGGTGCCGTCGACGACCTCCGGAAGGTGGTCGGCGAAGTTGTCCATGAAGAACGTCGGGCGCAGGACGGTGCTGGGGACGCCGAGTTCGTCGAGGTAGCGCTCGATGTGCCGCTTGGAGTCGAAGTGCGGTACGCCGCTGTGGCGGTCGGCGCCGCCCACCGAGCTGTAGACGACGTGTGCGACGCCGGTGTCCCGGGCGGCGCGGGCGACCGCGCGGCCCTGGCGGACCTCGCCGCCGAGGCCGGCCTTCGTCATGAAGTTCTGCACGCTGAAGACGCCGTGCACGCCGTCCATCGCGGCGCGCAGCGACGCCTCGTCGTCGAGGTCCCCCTGGACCGGCGTCGCGCCGAGGGCGGCGAGTTCGCGGGCCGCGGGGGCGTCGGGCGTACGGACGAGGGCGTGGACGGCGCGGCCCCGGGACAGCAGGGCGCGGGCGGTGGCGCCGCCCTGGGCTCCGGTGGCGCCGATGACCAGGACCGGTCCGTCGTCGTGCACGATGCTGCCAGTCTCGCTCATGCCGTCTCCTCGGCTCCTGGGGCGAACAGCGACGCGTTCGCCACGGCCCACGCACGGTAGGGGCGGGGGTCACGGCCGGTCAGCTCGCGCACCGCCGGGCTCACCTTCGACCACGGCACGTCGGGGCTGTGCAGGGCGGCCACGTTGGTCTGCGCGGCCGGGCGGTCACCGGTGATCCCGGTGAACACGTCGACGACCTCTTCCTGCGGGGCCACCGAGAACTCCAGGTCGCGGCCCAGGACGTCGCCCAGGATCCGTGCCTGCTCCTCGGAGGTGAGGACCTCGGGGCCGGTGAGCAGGTACGACCTGCCCTCGTGTCCCTCGCCGGTCAGTGCCACGACGGCCGCCGAGGCGATGTCGTACTCGTCGATCGGCGCTCCGGGGTTGTTGCCGATCCAGTCGCGGACGCGGCTCTCCTCGCGGACCGTCCTGATCCACCAGGAGGTGTTCGCGTGGAAGGGGCCCGGGCGCAGGAACGTGCAGCCCGCGCCGGACGCCTCCAGTGCCTCCTCGGCGGCGCGGTGCTCGTCCGCGATGCCGTGCGGCAGCGGATGCTCGACACCGCCCGAGGAGAGGAGGACGAGCCGGGGCAGTCCGGCCGCCTTCGCGGCGGCCGCGAAGGTGACGGCCTCCCCCGCGACGTCGCCGGACAGGATCACCAGGGCGGCTTCGACATCCTTGAGCGCGACGGCCAGTGCGTCCGCGTCGCCGGGGCTGCCGGCCACCACCTCGACGGCCTCCGGCAGATTCGCCTCGGCCGGTTTCCTGCTCAGGGCCCGTACGTCCTTGCCGAGCGCCACGAGCTGCTCGACGGCCTCGCGGCCGACCTTGCCGGTCGCTCCGGTCACCAGGATCATGGCTCAGTCCCTCCAGCCCTCGGGCCGGGGCCACGGCGAGCCCAGCTGACGGTAGGTGCCCTGGTAGTCCGGCCAGTCCCGGTGGTCGCGGATCTTGCCGTCGACGAAGCGGATCAGGTGGATCTGCTCGCCGGAGAACTCGCGCCCGGTGGCCGGCATGCCGACGAGGTCGCCGACGTGGGTGCCGTACAGGACGAGGTTCGCGCGCACCCACTCGCCGTTCTCCTCCAGCGACACCTCGACGAGGCGGGCCTGCTCGGAGAAGGTCATCCGCAGCCACTTGACGGCCATCGCGAAGGAGTCCGGACCGCGCAGGTCCATGTGCTCCATGGTGGCCGGGTTGAGGTACTCGGGGTGGATGTAGTCGGCGACATCGTCCGTCTTTCCGGTGTTGTACGCGTCTATCATCCGGCGCACAGCGTCGAACTGGCTGCTCATGGGCTTCCTTCCACGGCTTTTTCCCACGGTCCGTCGGGCATCGGTTCGCATCTTCCAGGGCTCGCACGGCCGGGGGAAGGAGCGTCCAACGGGCCCCGACCGCACGTCAGTTGGTCCTCCAGCGGCCCTGCAGCGGCGCTGGGGCACGGCCTCCCACGATGGGTTCGGACAGTCGTCCGTGAAGCCCCGCAGAACCCGGGAGACGTAGTGACCACCGAGACCGCGACCGCGACGTACAAGACGAAAGTCACCGCTGCCTTCAACGGGGCCGCGGCGACCTACGACCGGCTGGACGTCGAGTTCTTCACACCGATGGGCAGCCGGCTCGTCGAACGGGCGCGGCCGCGGCCCGGCGAGCGGGTGCTCGACGTCGGCTGCGGGCTCGGTGCCACTCTGCTGCCCGCCGCCCGGCTGATCGGCGACGAGGGCAGCGCGCTCGGCATCGACATCGCCGCGGCCATGATCGAGGAGGCCGGCAAGGAGGCGGAGCGCCAGGGCATCACGAACGTCGAGGTCCGGGTCATGGACGGCGAGTACCCGGACCTGCCGGCGCGCTCCTTCGACCTGGTCCTCGGCAGCTACAGCGTCATTTTCCTGCCCGACGCCCGTGCCGCGCTGGCCCGTTACGCGGACCTGCTGGCCGACGGGGGCCGGATCGGCTTCACCAGCCCCGTGTTCACCAAGGACACCTTCCCGTTCCTTCCGCCGCTGTTCACCGACCTCATCCCGATGTCGCTGCTGGAGCACCTCCCCGAGGCCTGGCACCCGGAGAACCTGCACCGGCAGCTGCACTCCTGGCTGGAGGACCCCGCGGACCTGACGGCCGCCCTGGAGAAGGCGGGCTTCACCGACGTCGAGATCCACGACGAACCGGTCGTCCAGACCGCGCCGTCCGGCGAGGCCTGGGTCACCTGGTCGCACACGCAGGGCATGCGCCTGCTGTGGCAGCACCTGCCCGAGGCGGAGGCCGCCGCGCTGCGCGAGCGCATCATCACCGCCCTGGACGCGCTGCGCGGCGAGGACGGCCGGGTCCGTTTCGAGGTCCCGGTCCGGTACGTGACCGCGCGCGTGGCCCGCTGAGGGTCCTCACCCGGGACGCGCGAAGGGGGGCGGGGGGCGGCCCCGCGTGGGCGGGGGGGGCCCCCCCGGGCGCGCGAGCGGGACGGGCGCGGGGGGCGGCTCTGGACCAGACAGCCGCACCC
>NZ_JBHYTK010000293.1:0-3414 GCF_042749255.1 Streptomyces sp. NPDC059524
ACCCGAAGGGTCTGCATTTCAGGGGCGCGGGGAACTGCGCGACCAGCCCCCACCCACCCGCGGACCGCGACGCGCGAGGGTCACCCCTTCGGGGACCGCGCCACCAGGGCCGTTGCCACGGCCATCAGGCCCTCGCCCCGGCCGGGAAAGCCGAGACCGTCCGTGGTCGCGCCGGAGACAGCGACCGGAGCCCCCACCGCACCGGAGAGGATCGACTCCGCCTCGGCCCGCCGCTTGCCGATCTTGGGCCGGGGCCCGACGACCTGCACCGCGACGTTGCCGATGACGAACCCCGCGTCACGGACGATCCGCGCCGCCTCCGTGAGCAGCGTGAGTCCGGACGCCCCGGCCCACTCGGGACGGGACGTGCCGAAGTGCTGCCCCAGGTCGCCGAGCCCGGCGGCGGAGAACAGCGCGTTGCACGCCGCGTGCGCGACGACGTCGGCGTCGGAGTGTCCGGCGAGCCCGGGCCCCTCCCCTTCCCACTTCAGGCCGGCGCACCACAGTTCGCGGCCCTCTTCGAAGGCGTGGATGTCGGTTCCGATGCCGACCTGCGGCAGGACCACGGGGAGCTCAGAAGCCATCGTTGGCCCTCCTGCGGGCGAGTACGGCCTCGGCGAGGACGAGGTCGAGGGGCCGGGTCACCTTGAACGCCTCTTCGTGGCCGGGCACCAGCACGACCTGCGCGCCGAGCTTCTCGACCATGCTCGCGTCGTCGGTGACGTCGTCGGTGACGGTCTCGTGGGCGCGGACGAGGGTGGCGTGGTCGAAGCCCTGCGGCGTCTGCACGGCGCGCAGCCGGGCCCGGGCGGGCGTGGCGACGACGGGCTCGGGCGAGCCGTCGGTGGAGGGGACGACCTCCTTGACCGTGTCGGCGAGGGGCAGCGCCGGCACGACGGCCGGGGCGCCGTCCCGTACCGCCTCGATGACCGCGTCGACGGTGTCGACGGGGACGAGCGGGCGGGCGGCGTCGTGCACGAGCACGATGTCGATGCCGTCCGGCAGCGCGTCGAGGCCGAGCTTCACGGACTCCTGGCGGGTGTCGCCGCCGGGCACGACGAGGAAGTCCGTGCGCTCGGGCAGGGCGTGGTCGGCGAGGAGGCTCTTCACCTCGGCCGCGCCCTCGGGCGGTGCGACGACCACGACGAGGGAGACGGCGCGGGAGGCGGCCATGGCGCGGACGGCGTGGATGAGCATCGGGGTGCCGTTGAGCGCGCGGAGCGCCTTGGGGGCGCCCGGGCCGAGGCGGACGCCCCGGCCGGCGGCCGGGATCACGGCCGCGGTACGTGCGCCACCGGCGACGGGACGCGTTTCGTCAGACATCGCTTCCGTTCAGGTTTGTACGCTCGGGGGTGGTGGGTATGGCCACATCGTGCCGGGCGCGACGCCTTGACCGGACCCTTCCGTGACACTGGTCGAGCCAGCTGCCCGGGCCCGGCACGCCAGGACGCCGAGGTCGGCGGTGTGGGGATGCGGGGGGTGTTTCGGGTACGAAACATGCCGCAGCGCCCGGCGACACCATCAGGGTCATCGGGCACCACGGCATGTTTTCGCTACGCGGCTACGGCGCGCGTCAGGACGCCAGGACCTCGTCGAGCAGGGCCTCGGCCTTGTCCTCGTTCGTGTTCTCCGCGAGCGCGAGCTCGCTCACCAGGATCTGGCGAGCCTTGGCGAGCATGCGCTTCTCACCCGCGGACAGACCGCGCTCACGCTCCCGACGCCACAGGTCACGCACAACCTCCGCGACCTTGATGACATCGCCGGAGGCGAGCTTCTCCAGGTTTGCCTTGTAACGGCGCGACCAGTTCGTGGGCTCCTCGGCGTACGGCGCGCGCAGCACCTCGAAGACCCGGTCGAGACCGTCCTGACCGACCACATCACGCACGCCGACGAACTCCGCATTGTCCGCTGGCACACGTACCGTCAGGTCGCCCTGGGCGACCTTCAGCACCAAGTAGGTCTTGTCCACGCCTTTGATCTGACGAGTTTCGATAGCCTCGATCAGCGCGGCCCCGTGATGGGGATAGACCACGGTGTCGCCAACCTTGAACGTCATGTGACAGGTACCCCTTCCGTGGCTATCCAGGGTAACACGGAAACTGCGGGTTCTGAATGGCGTTTTCGCAGGTCAGGGCATATCTCGGGGCTTGACAACCACAACCGGAACGTGCTGCGGAGGGGCTCCGGAGGGCGGTATTCGCAGGTGGGAGCCACTGTCCGGCGGAGCCGAAACACGCCCGTCACGGGCCGCCGAACAGGCCGTCCATGTGTCGTACGTCCCATTTTGCACGCTTCGAAGCGTCGATCTTCCGCTACTCCGTTCGCGGCCCATGAGGTCCGTTCGAGCCGAATCCGGAATTGATCACCTGGATTCACCGGACCGGGTGATCGTTTTTCCTGACCGGTGCGCATTCATTGCGGGAAATCCGCGCGGGCCTCTGGACTGCGGATATGCGAATGGTGAACGGGGGATGTCCTGATGCCGGCTGATGCCATTGGTGACGGTGCGGCGTGCGGGGAACACGGGGTGTTCCGCCGGGGCCGGGAGGGGTCCGGGGCGACGTAGGGGCGGGTCGGGTGCGGCGGGCGCCGGGCGGCTCGGTAACCTAAGGCCGCTGACAGACCCTTAGGGCGGCTTTACCTCCCTGTCTCACCCGAGGCACGGCGCCGCCCGCACCACCCCGTCCGCCCACGTTCAAGGAGTTGCCGCCGCCGTGAGCAGCAGCCTTCGACGCGGCGCCCTCGCCGCCGCCGCCATCGCGTTCTCGATCGCCTCGCTCGCCGCGTGCGGCGCCGGCAACAACGCTCAGACGCTCCAGGTCAAGCCCGACAACGCCGCGGTCACGGTCGGTGACATCAAGGTCCAGAACGCGACCGTCATCACGCAGCCCGACCTGAAGTCGCAGGGCCCGGCCGTCGTCGCCGCCACGCTCTTCAACAACGGCAAGACGGCGCAGACCCTCGACGCGATCACCGTCGACGGCGTCGGCAAGACCGCGAAGCTGACGGGCGCCAAGGGCGGCTCGAAGATCACCGTCCCGGCCGGCGGCTCCGTCGTCCTCGGCGGCGAGGGCAACGCCACCGCCGAGCTGCCCAACAGCCGCACCGCGGTCCTGGACGGCAACGCGCAGGCCGTCACCTTCCGCTTCAGCGGCGCCGGTGACGTGAAGCTCAAGGCGTTCGTGGTGCCGGCCGAGTCCTACTTCGAGAAGTGGGGCCCGAGCGAGATCCCGGCGACGCCGTCCGCGCCCGCCTCCTCCCCGGCCGGCAAGCAGTCGCCGTCCGGCGAGGCCACGCCGTCCCAGTCGGCGTCCGGCTCCCCCGCGGGCTCGGAGAGCGAGAGCCCGGCCGCCGGTCACTGAGCGCGCGCCCGTACGCACCAACGCCCGGAGGGCGGCCTTCCCACGTCGGGGA
>NZ_JBHYTK010000294.1:0-3409 GCF_042749255.1 Streptomyces sp. NPDC059524
ATTATCTTCGCGGGCGCCCCCCCCCCCGACGTCCCGCCCGGCGTCCGCCCCCCTGCCCGCCCCCCGGCTCCCGAACCCGTGCCCCCGGGGCCCCGGCCCCCACAACCCCCGGCCGCCCCTCTCCTTGTCAGCTCGCGCCAACCGCCGTGCGGCTACGCCGACTTCTGCTCGCCGTTGCCCGTGCCGCGGGCGTCGCGCGGGATCAGGGTCGGGTTCACGTTCGAGTGGACGGCTTCCGCCGTGATGACCACTCGGGCCACGTCCTTGCGGGACGGGACCTCGTACATCACCGACTGGAGGACCTCTTCCATGATGGCGCGCAGGCCTCGGGCGCCGGTGCGGCGCAGGATGGCCTGGTCGGCGATGGCCTCGAGGGCCTCGCGCTCGAAGTCCAGCTCCACTCCGTCGAGTTCGAAGAGGCGCTGGTACTGCTTCACCAGCGCGTTGCGCGGCTCGACGAGGATCTGGAGCAGGGCCTCGCGGTCCAGGTTGTGGACCGAGGTGATGACCGGGAGGCGGCCGATGAACTCGGGGATCATCCCGAACTTCACCAGGTCCTCCGGCATGACCTCCTGGAACTGGTCCTTCTCCTCCAGCTCGCGCTTGGAGTGGATCGTCGCGCCGAAGCCGATGCCCTTGGCGCCGGCCCGCGACTCGATGATCTTCTCCAGACCGGCGAACGCGCCGCCCACGATGAACAGGACGTTCGTCGTGTCGATCTGGATGAACTCCTGGTGCGGGTGCTTGCGGCCGCCCTGCGGGGGCACGGACGCCGTCGTGCCTTCGAGGATCTTCAGGAGGGCCTGCTGGACGCCCTCGCCCGACACGTCACGGGTGATGGAAGGGTTCTCGCTCTTCCGCGCGACCTTGTCGATCTCGTCGATGTAGATGATCCCGGTCTCGGCCTTCTTGACGTCGTAGTCCGCGGCCTGGATCAGCTTCAGCAGGATGTTCTCGACGTCCTCGCCGACGTAGCCCGCCTCCGTGAGGGCGGTGGCGTCGGCGATCGCGAACGGGACGTTCAGCATGCGCGCCAGCGTCTGGGCGAGGAGTGTCTTGCCCGAGCCGGTGGGGCCGAGGAGCAGGATGTTGGACTTCGCGAGTTCGATCGCGTCGTCACGGCCCTGCGCTCCGCCGTTCTCGCCGGCCTGGACGCGCTTGTAATGGTTGTACACGGCCACGGAGAGCGCCTTCTTGGCGGCTTCCTGGCCCACGACGTAGCTCTCGAGGAACTCGTAGATCTCGCGAGGCTTGGGCAGTTCCTCCCAGCGCACCTCGCTCGTCTCCGCGAGCTCTTCCTCGATGATCTCGTTGCAGAGGTCGATGCACTCGTCGCAGATGTACACACCGGGGCCTGCGATGAGCTTCTTGACCTGCTTCTGGCTCTTTCCGCAGAACGAGCACTTGAGCAGATCGCCGCCGTCACCGATGCGTGCCACGAGGTGCTTCCCCTTCGCCTGGGAGACGCCACGTTCAGCGGCTCCTGGTGCCTGTATCCGACGGTACCTTGCCGGGCCCCCCGTTCGGGCCCCCCTTGGCACGGTTCACTTCGACGTGAACCGTGCCGGGGAACGGCAGACGATACAGCGTGCTGTTACGCGATCGCTTCGTTGTTCATCTTGCGCGTCGAGATGATCTGGTCGATCAGGCCGTACGCGAGGGCGTCCTCGGCCGTGAGGATCTTGTCGCGCTCGATGTCGTCGCGGATCTTCTCGATCGGCGTCGTCGAGTGCTTGGCCAGCATCTCCTCCAGCTGCGTACGCATCCGGAGGATCTCGTTGGCCGCGATCTCCAGGTCGGAGAGCTGCTCACGGCCGGTGCCGCCGGAGGGCTGGTGGATCAGCACGCGCGCGTTCGGCAGGGCCATGCGCTTGCCCGGGGTGCCGGCGGCGAGGAGCACGGCGGCCGCGGAGGACGCCTGGCCCATGCAGACCGTCTGAATGTCCGGCTTCACGAACTGCATCGTGTCGTAGATGGCCGTGAGGGCCGTGAACGAGCCACCGGGGCTGTTGATGTAGATGGAGATGTCGCGGTCCGGGTCCATCGACTCCAGGCACAGCAGCTGCGCCATGACGTCGTTGGCCGACGCGTCGTCGATCTGCACGCCGAGGAAGATCACGCGCTCCTCGAAGAGCTTCGCGTACGGGTCGTACTCGCGCACGCCCTGCGAGGTGCGCTCGACGAAGCGCGGGATCACGTAGCGGTTGTCGACCTGCGGGCCCGTGTAGAGGCCGCTGCCGGGGATGTTGTTCATGATGGCGGTGTTCCGTCCTGGTGAAGGAAGCAGTGGGCTGGGTCGGCCGGTGCTGATCGCGGGGATCAGGCGCCCGTGCCGCCGCCGCCCGGAACACCCGTAGCGGCAGTGATGATCTCGTCGATGAGGCCGTACTCCTTGGCCTCCTCGGCGGTGTACCAGCGGTCGCGGTCGCCGTCACGGATGATCGTCTCGACGGTCTGGCCGGAGTGCTGGGCCGTGATCCGCGCCATGCGCTGCTTCGTGCGCAGCAGGTACTCGGCCTGGATCTTGACGTCGGAGGCCGTGCCGCCGATGCCGGCGGAGCCCTGGTGCATCAGGATGTCGGTGTTCGGGAGCGCGAAGCGCTTGCCCGCCGTGCCGCCGGTGAGCAGGAACTGGCCCATGGAGGCCGCCATGCCCATACCGATCGTGACCACGTCGTTCGGGATGTACTGCATGGTGTCGTAGATCGCCATGCCGGCCGTCACCGAGCCGCCGGGGCTGTTGATGTAGAGGTAGATGTCCTTCTCCGGGTCCGCGGCCAGGAGGAGCATCTGCGCGGTGATCTTGTTGGCGATGTCGTCGTCGACCTGCTGGCCGAGGAAGACGATTCGCTCGCCGAGCAGCCGGTTGTAGACATGGTCGCCGAGGCCACCACCGATGGACGGCTCGCCGGCGGCGGAAGGCATCTGAATCGTCACGTATCCACCTGCTCGTCTCTGACGGCTAGCGCGCCGTCTCGCGTCTCTAACTGAGGCCGGGGCCCTCGCTCGGGGACTCCCCTGCCCTCGTATTCATGGACCCTAACGCGCGGGCCCCTCCGGGGAATCCCGGGAATGGAACTGTTCGCTGTGAGCGCATGCGCTCCGCTGGGGTGCGGGGGGTATGACTCGGCCGGGGTTGCGATCGGCCCCCCTACCGGGGGCGCGGTCGCGTCTGCCGGCGGCGGTCGCGTGGCGGGTGCGGCTCGTACGTGGCTGGTCGCGCCCCGCGACGGAGTCGCTGATCGGGTACAGCCCCGCGCCCCTGAAGGGCACACTCCGTGCGCCCCCAGAGGGCCACCGGTCGCGCCCCCAGAGAGCTACCGGCCGACCCCGAAGGGCTGCCGGTCTCGCCCCGCGACAGAGTCGCTGCGTGGGTGCCGTCTCGGGGCGCCGGGGTGCAGCAGTCCCC
>NZ_JBHYTK010000295.1:0-3394 GCF_042749255.1 Streptomyces sp. NPDC059524
GGCGCCGCCCCGGGGGCGGGGCGCCGCCCCCCGCCCCCGCCCCCGGGCCCCCGCACCCCCCCGCCCACGCCCCCGCGCCCGCCGGCCGAGCACCCGGCGGCCTGCCGCGGGCGGGGTGGGCCGGGGCGGCATGTGTGCCGCCCGGCCCCACTGTCGTTCCTGGGGCAACTTCCTTATCCGCAGGAGAACTTGGCGGCGGCCCAGTCCCCGTGGTCCCCGGTCTTCGAGCCGTTGGTGTCCGTCACCTTGAGGTGCAGGTGCCGGGCCCCGCTGACGTCGACGTCCACCGGCACGGTGGCCGAGGCGCCGGTGACCTTGGGCGAGGTCCACAGCACCTTGCCGTCGGCCTCGACGGAGAAGGCGACCTCCCCGTACCCGTTGATCTCGTCGTCGATCCCGACGTGGGCGGTCAGCTTCGCGCACTGCCCGCCGAGGTAGACCTCGATGTCGGAGTCGGCGTGCACGCCGATGCCCTTGGTGTAGGTCTTGCCCGCGAGGGTGAGGGTGTGGCCGTCGGTGGCGCCGGACTCGCCGTTGCTGCGGTCGCGTTCGGCGGGTCCGTAGCCGTTGGCCGACGTCAGCCACTCCATGTCGCTCGCCCAGGTGTCCCCGGCGGGCGGCTTCGGCATGACGGACACCGCGAAGCGGCCCTGTGCGGTGCGCCCCTGGCCGGCCGCGTCGTAGCGGGCCGTCGCGGTGAGGGCCTGCTCCCCCGCCTTCGCGTCGGCGGCCGGGGTGAGCGGGACCTCGACGCGGCGGGTGGTGCCCGCCGCGATCCGGTCGACGGTGACGGCGTCGCCGGCGCGCCAGCCGTCGGGGGCGGTCAGCGCGACGGAGACGGCGGTGGCGTCGCGGGTGCCGGCGGTGACGTCGACGGCGACCTTGCCGTCGGCGCCCGCGCCGAGTTCCTGCCCGGGGGGGGCGGTGACGGCGGCGTCGGCGCCGGGCACGGCCCCGCCGACGGCCGCGGTGTCCTTCAGGTCGAGCGTGAAGGCGCGGGAGGTGGACAGCTTGCCGGTCTTGACGCGCACGACGCCGCCGCGGTCGTCACGGTCGTAGAACCAGCCGCTGGCGGCCTTCTCGTAGGCCGCCGCGTCCGTGTAGGCGCGCAGCGGCTGCCCGTCGAGCGCGACCTGGCGCGGGGCGTCCCCGGTGTGCACGGTGAACGCGTAGGGGCGGGCGCTCTGCTTGCCCTCGAAGGAGCCCTTGCTCGCCCCGATCCGCACGCGCACGTCACCGGCGCCGGACTTCGGGGCGTCGACCTCGGCGCGCTGCGTGGCGAAGGCGCCGTCGCGGTGGGCCCGGGTCACGCCGTCGTCCTCGTACAGGTCGAAGGACGAGGAGCCCTGCGGGTAGACGTCCCAGGCGAGCGGCGAGTCGGCGGTGCGGTCGGCGTAGGAGCGGATGCCGGGCCACATCGGGACGGCGGCGCCGCCCTTGACGAACATCGGGAGCGTGTCCAGGGGCGCGCTGTAGCCGTCGATCGTGGTCGGGCCCTGGTACACGCGCCCGGTCCAGTAGTCGGTCCACGTGCCCTCGGGCAGGTAGATGCCGTCGCGGACCGTGCTGTCCTTGTAGACGGGCGCGACGAGGAGGTTCTCGCCGGTGAGGAACTCGTACTTGGCGGCGGCGGTCGCGGCCTTCGGGTCGTCCGGGTACTCGAGCGCGAGCGGCCGCACGGCGCCGACCCCGGTCTCCGTCGCCTCGTGCGCGTACGAGTACAGGTACGGCAGCAGCGACTCGTGGAGCTTCAGGTACTTCCGGTTGATCGCCGTGTACGGCGCGCCCTGGCGGAAGGGCTGCTTGTCGGCGGCGGCCCAGCCGTCCATCGTCATGGTGACGGGCAGCAGGGACTTCCACTGGAGGTCGCGTACGTACGTCTTGGGGCTGCCGCCGAAGATGCCGTCGACGTCACCGGTCGTGTAGGCGAGTCCGGACATGGTCGCGCCCGCGTAGGTGGGGATCTGCCAGCGGATGTAGTCCCAGGATCCCGACTGGTCGCCGGACCACTGGACGCCGCAGCGCTGGGCGCCGGACCAGCTCTCGGGGGCCCAGGTGAAGCCGCGGGCGTCGGAGTTGTCCTCGATGCCCTGGTAGGCGTCCTTGCAGCCGTCGAGGGCGAACTTGTAGCCGGCTCCGACCCAGGCGACGTCGAGCTTGGCGACGCGCTGGCCGGCCTTCACCTGGTCGGCGATCTTGTCGATGCCGTCCTCGGTCCACAGGCCGAGCTGGGTCTTGTTCTTCTGGAGGCCCTTGGCCGTCTCGGCGAGGTTCTCGTAGCCGCAGCCGTAGCCGTCGTTGACGAGCATCCAGCCGAGCGGCATGTCGTTCGCGACGTACTGGTCGGAGATCTTCAGGGCGTCGAGGGTGTGCCGCTCGCCGCGGTTGGCGTTGTGCAGGTAGCAGTCGGCGTCGCCGATCTCCAGGCCGTAGACCGGCGGCAGGAACGGCTTGCCGGTGAGCTTCGTGTACTGCCCGATGACGTCCTTGGCGCTGTCCTTGCCGCTGCCCGCGAAGTAGTAGGCGTCGAAGCGGTGTTCCTTCGCGGCGGCCGTGACAGGCGCGTCGAAGGTGTACGTGTTCGGCGCGAAGGTGTTGCGGAAGACGCCGTAGCCGGCGGAGGAGAGGTAGAACGGGACGGAGTTGGGGTGGCCCCCGTCGTTCCAGTTGTAGTTCACCTCGGCCTTGGCGGTCTGCCCGCGCAGCGAGGTGTTGCCCCGGCCGTTCTGCATGCCGACGCCGTAGAACTGCTCGTCGGCGCCGCGCTCCAGGGTCTGCGTGGTGGTGTCGGCGGTCCACTTCAACGGGGCGCTCTCGGACCAGAGTTCGGTGCCGTCGTTGCGGAACAGGGCGAAGCGCAGCGGGGACTTGTAGGCGCGCAGGGTGACCTTGGCGCTGCTGAGCTCGTAGCGGTCGCCCTGGTCGTTCCAGCGGGTCTGCGGCGGGGCGCCCTGCGGGACCACGATGTCGTCGCCGGCCGGGTCGGTGAAGGTGCCGTCGGGGGCGAGCTCGATCCGGAAGGTCTCGTCGGACACGAAGCTGACGCGGGCCTTCGCCTCACCGGCGTCGAGCGTGTACTCCGGGCCGTCGGCGTGGAACCCGGTGACGTCGCCGACGGTGCCGGCGGTGTCCTCGGCCTGGGCGAGGCCCGGCCCGGCGAAGGTGGCGGCGACGCCGAGGGTGGCGACGGCCACGACGGATCTGAGCCGTCTACCGAGGTGCGTGCTCAATAGTGATCGCATGGCGGTTGTTTAGCGCAGAAACGCGCACGCGCCTAGAGGGTGGGCCGGAGATCAGCCACAAAAAACAGCCCCTCCGGCGCTTGAGGAGCGGGGTCCGGGGCGGATCCCCCTGACCGCACCACCTCCAGCCGGAGGGGCTGTTCACCGAGAAC
>NZ_JBHYTK010000296.1:0-3356 GCF_042749255.1 Streptomyces sp. NPDC059524
CAGCGCGGCCCAGCCCGCCGAGGTCAGCGCGCACGCAGCCTCGTCTCGGGGGCTCGGAGATGTCTATCCGAGACAGCGAACACCCCACTCGACGCCGCCGTCCGCCCCTCGCTCGCGGCCGGCGGGCCCAACACGGTCGCGGCGGGGCCGGACTTGTGTGCCGCGGGTACGCGCCGCGTACGGGAGTCTTGTGTGCGCGCTTACGCCCGAGTAGGTAGGTAAGCACCGGATTGCCCGCCCCGTACGCGTGGAAGGCTCCCCCGGTACGCGCCCGACCACCCTCCTCCGATCCCCCGACAGGAGCGGTCATGCCCGCACAGCGTCCCCGCAGCCGGCCGCGCCCGCCCGCGCCCACGACGGGCCGGATCCCGGTGCGTGACGTCCGGCCCGTCGTCGACCGGGGCCGCCGCCCCGCGAAGGCCGTCACCGGCGAGACCTTCCAGGTGACCGCCACCGTGTTCCGCGAGGGCCACGACGCCGTCGCCGCGAACCTGGTGCTGCGCGCCCCCGACGGCACCCCCGGCCCTTTCACCCCGATGCGCGAACTGGCCCCCGGCACCGACCGCTGGGCCGCCGACGTGACCCCGGACGCGCCCGGCGCGTGGACCTTCGCCGTGGAGGCGTGGAGCGATCCGGTGTCCACCTGGCGGCACACCGCGCGGATCAAGATTCCGGCGGGCCTCGACACCGGACTCGTCCTGGAGGAAGGGGCGTTGCTGCACGAGCGGGCCGCCGCCCAGGACGGCCGGACGAAGGCCTCGCGCACCGTGCTCACCGCGACGGCGGCCGCGCTCCGCGATCCGTCCCGCACCCCCGCCGCCCGCCTGGCAGCCGCCCTCGCCCCGGAGGTCGACGCGGCCCTCGCCACCCGTCCGCTGCGTGAACTCGTCACCGTCTCCGAGGAGTTGCCGCTGCTGGTGGAGCGGAAGCGGGCCCTGTACGGGTCCTGGTACGAGTTCTTCCCGCGCTCCGAGGGCGCGGTCGTCGAGCCCGGCAGGCCGCCGGTCAGCGGCACGTTCGCGACGGCGGCCGAGCGGCTGCCCGCGATCGCCGCGATGGGCTTCGACGTCGTCTACCTCCCGCCCGTCCACCCCATCGGCACCACCCACCGCAAGGGCCCCGACAACTCCCTGACCCCCGGCCCGCACGACGTCGGCGTCCCCTGGGCGATCGGCTCCCCGGAGGGCGGTCACGACGCGATCCATCCGGACCTGGGCACACTCGACGACTTCGACGCATTCGTGGCGCGAGCCCGCGAGCTGGGCCTGGAGATCGCCCTCGACTTCGCGCTCCAATGCTCCCCCGACCACCCCTGGGTGGAGAAACACCCCGAGTGGTTCCACCACCGGCCCGACGGCTCCATCGCGTACGCGGAGAACCCGCCCAAGAAGTACCAGGACATCTACCCGATCGCCTTCGACCGGGACCTGCCGGGCCTGGTCGCGGAGACCGTGCGGGTGCTGCGGCACTGGATGGACCACGGAGTGCGGATCTTCCGGGTCGACAACCCGCACACGAAGCCCGTCGTGTTCTGGGAGCGGGTCATCGCGGAGATCAACAGCGGCGATCCCGACGTGATCTTCCTGGCCGAGGCGTTCACCCGTCCCGCGATGCTGCACACGCTCGCGCAGATCGGCTTCCAGCAGTCGTACACGTACTTCACCTGGCGGAACACCAAGGAGGAGCTCACCGACTACCTGTCCGAACTGTCCGGTGAGGCCGCCTCGTACATGCGGCCCAACCTGTTCGTGAACACCCCGGACATCCTGCACGCGTTCCTCCAGCACGGCGGCCGCCCCGCGTTCGAACTGCGCGCCGTGCTCGCCGCGACGCTCGCCCCGACCTGGGGTGTCTACAGCGGCTACGAACTGTGCGAGAACACCGCGGCGCGTCCCGGCAGCGAGGAGTACCTGCACTCGGAGAAGTACGAACTGCGGCCCCGGGACTGGGAGTCGGCCGAGCGCGAGGGGCGCACGATCGCCCCGCTGATCACCCGGCTCAACGAGATCCGCCGGCGCAGCCCCGCCCTGCACACCCTGCGCGGGCTCCACTTCCACCACGCCGACCAGGACGCGGTGCTCGTCTACTCGCGCCGCAGAGGGGCGAACACGGTGCTGGTGGTCGTGAACCTGGACCCGCACCACACGCAGGAGGCCACGGTCTCCCTGGACCTGCCGCGCCTCGGCCTGGCCTGGCACGACACGGTCCCCGTGCACGACGAACTCAGCGGCGAGACGTACCTCTGGGGCCGGACGAACTACGTACGGCTCACGCCGGGCCGGGCGCCCGCGCACGTCTTCACGGTCGGCGACCGCCCGCACTCCTAGACCGGGAGACCCCTGACCGGCGACCCGAACCGGAGACCCCTGACCCGGATTTCACCGTCCGGAGACCCCTGACCGGCGACCCGAACCGGAGACCCCTGACCCGGATTTCACCGTCCGGAGACCCCTGACCGGAGATCACTGACCGGAGATCACTGACTGGAGGGCCACCCCCGCCATGTTCATGAACGAGCCCGTTCCGGACACCTTCGAGGACACCCCCGCCAAGGACCGCGACCCCGACTGGTTCAAACGCGCCGTCTTCTACGAGGTCCTCGTCCGCTCCTTCCAGGACAGCAACGGCGACGGCATCGGCGACCTCAAGGGCATCACCGCGAAACTCGACTATCTGCAGTGGCTCGGCGTCGACTGCCTCTGGCTCCCCCCGTTCTTCAAGTCCCCGCTGAAGGACGGCGGTTACGACGTCGCCGACTACACCTCCGTCCTCCCGGACTTCGGTGACCTCGCCGACTTCGTCGAGTTCGTGGACGCCGCCCACCAGCGCGGCATGCGCGTGATCATCGACTTCGTCATGAACCACACCAGCGACCAGCACGAGTGGTTCAAGCAGTCCCGCGCCGACCCCGAAGGCCCCTACGGCGACTACTACGTCTGGGCGGACGACGACAAGCAGTACCAGGACGCGCGGATCATCTTCGTCGACACCGAGGCCTCCAACTGGACCTTCGATCCCGTCCGCAAGCAGTACTACTGGCACCGCTTCTTCTCCCACCAGCCGGACCTCAACTACGAGAACCCGGCGGTCCAGGAGGAGATCCTCGCCGCCCTCAAGTTCTGGCTCGACCTCGGCATCGACGGCTTCCGCCTCGACGCGGTGCCCTATCTCTACGCCCGCGAAGGCACCAACTGCGAGAACCTTCCGGCCACTCACGAACTCCTGAAGCGGGTCCGCAAGGAGATCGACACGCATTACCCGGACACGGTGCTGCTGGCCGAGGCGAACCAGTGGCCCGAGGACGTCGTCGACTACTTCGGCGACTACCGCTCCGGCGGCGACGAATGCCACATGGC
>NZ_JBHYTK010000297.1:0-3310 GCF_042749255.1 Streptomyces sp. NPDC059524
GTTCCCCGCGCCCCTGAAATGCATGGCGCTTCGCGCCGCATTTCCCCGATGGGGCACCGCCCCCTATGGAGATCGCGCACGAAGTGCGCATCTCCAGGGGCGCGGGGAACTGCGCGACCAGCCACGACGGCGGGAGAGCCGAATTCAAGCCCCTCCGGCGATTGAGGAGCGGGGGCCGGGGCGGAGCCCCTGGGGGTGTCGGCGGTGCAGGGGGCGGAATCGTCGACGGGCGCATGGTTCCGCGTACCCCTTGATCAGGCGCGGGCCGGGACCTCTCGGGCCAGTGCCAGTGAGACCGTTGCCAAGAGGGTTCCCGTGACGCGGCGTTGCCACTTCGACCAGGACGGGCGGCGCTTGAGGAGGGCGGCGACCGAGCCCGCCGCGAGAATGATCAGGGCGTTCACCGTGACGCCGACCGCGATCTGCACGAGCCCGAGCGCGAAACCCTGGGCCGTGGTGTGGCCCCGGGAGGGTTCGATGAACTGGGGGATCAGCGCGAGGTACAGGATGGCGACCTTCGGGTTCAGCAGGTTGGTGATGAGCCCCGTCCGCATCAGCTTCCCGTACGAGTCCCGCGGCAGCTCCCGCTGCTCGAACAGCCCGTGGCCGCCGGGCCTGAGCGTCTGCCAGGCCAGATAGGCGAGATAGGCGGCGCCCGCCGCCTTGAAGCCGATGTACAGCCAGGGGACGGCGACGAAGACGACCGCGAGCCCCACGTTGGCCAGCACCATGTAGACGACGAAACCCACCGCCGTGCCGACCAGCGAGACGAGGCCGGCCGTGCGGCCCTGGCCGATGCTCCGGGACACCAGGTACATCATGTTCGGCCCCGGCGTGAGCGCCATGCCGAGTTCGACCAGGGCGATTCCGGCGGCCGCCGACGAGGAGATGATCACGCGCCTCAGTCTTCCAGCTGTTCCGGGAGCGGCGCCGTGTGGAGGACCTGGAGGCCGGAGACGGCTCGGGTCAGGGCGACGTAGAGGCGGCGCAGGCCGGTGCGTTCGTCCGGTTCCGCGTCGACGATCGCCGCCGGGTCGTCCAGGACCACGTAGTCGTACTCGAGGCCCTTCGCCAGGGAGGCGGGGACGAGGGTGAGGCGGGCGTCGGCCGTGGTCTCCTCGCCGGGGGAGAGGTACGGGAGGCCCGCCGCGGTGAGCGCCTCGGCCAGGGCCGCGCAGCGGGGGTCCGCCGCGATGAGGCCGATCGAGCCCTCGTGACGCAGGGCCTCGTGGCAGGCGGCGACCACGTCGTCGACGCCGGACGCCTCGCGCACCGCGAACGAACCCGGGTTCTCCCGCACCGACGCCACCGGGGTGAGCCCCGGAGCGATGTGCGGGAGGAGCCGGGAGGCGTAGGTGATGACGTCGGTGGGGACACGGAAACCGGCCGTCAGCTCCTCGACCACCGCGTCCGGCTTGCCCAGGTGGGCCAGCGCCTCCGGCCAACTCGCCGTCGCCCAGGGCGTCGTGCCCTGCGCCAGGTCTCCGAGCACCGTCACCGAACCCGTCGTCGCGCGCCGCCCCACCGCCCGGTACTGCATCGGCGACAGGTCCTGCGCCTCGTCGAGGACGACGTGGCCGAGCGAGTGCGTGCGCTCGATCAGATCAGCGGCCTCGTCGATGAGCACCGCGTCCGCCGGGGACCACTTCGCCGCCTTCACGCTCCGCGCCGGCTTCACCCACAGCACGGCCTTCTGCTCGTCCTCGTCGAGCAGCCCCGCCGCGTGCTCCGCCAGGAACTCCGCGTCGGACAGCAGCCGCAGCACGAGCTTCGCCGGGTCGACCGCGGGCCAGACGTCCTTGACGACGGCCTTCACGGCGGCGTTGCGCGCGACCGCGTTCTGCACCCGGTCGTCCGGGGCCTCGCCGGCCCGCTCCATCTGGACCAGGACGGCGTGCGCGATGCGCTGCGGGAGGGCCTCGCGGGCCGCCCCGTACCGCATGTCACGGGAGGTCAACTCCCGCACGATCTCTTCCAGTTCGTACTGCGCCACGCGCCAGCGGCGCGAGCCCCGCACCACGACCGCGCCCTCCGTCGGCATCGTGATGTGCGCGCGCAGCGCGCGGCGCAGCACCTCGGCCATCCGCGCGTCGCCCTTCACGATCGCGGCGGTCGCCTCGTCGGTGCCGCGGATCTCGACCCCGCGCGCGGTGACCAGGTCGTCGACCGTCGCCTGGTGCACCTCCAGCTCGCCCAGCGCGGGCAGGACCTGCTCGATGTAGTGCAGGAAGGACCGGTTCGGGCCGATGACCAGGGTGCCCGTGCGGGCCAGGCGCTCGCGGTGCGCGTAGAGGAGGTACGCGACACGGTGCAGGCCCACGGCGGTCTTGCCGGTGCCGGGGCCGCCCTGCACGCACACCGAACCGGCCAGGCCGCTGCGGACGATCTCGTCCTGCTCCGGCTGGATCGTCGCCACGATGTCGCGCATCGGGCCGACGCGCGGGCGCTCGATCTCCTGCTGGAGCAGCTTGCTCGTAACGGCCGACTCCGCGGGGTCGGACAGGTGCTCATCCTCGTACGCGGTGAGGTCGCCGCCCGTGTAACCGAACCGGCGGCGCAGCGCCACGTCCATCGGGTCCTTCTTGGAGGCCCGGTAGAACGGCTGGGAGACGGGGGCGCGCCAGTCGATGACCATCGGGTCGCCGTCCGCGTCGTGGACGTGCCGGCGGCCGATGTAGAACTGCTCGCCCTCCGCACCCTCCGCCTGCTCGGCGCCCGGGGCGTGGAGGTAGTCGAGCCGACCGAAGAAGAGGGGGGTGTCGGCGAGGTCGGCCAGGGCCTTGATGCGGTCGTCGATCTGGCGCTGGAGGACCGCCGCGTTGACCCAGTTCGCGGTGACGTCACGGATGTCGAGCGCCTGGGCGTCCTCGCGCATGGCGCGCAGGGCGGTGCGGGAGGCGAGCAGGTGGCTGCGCTCGCGGTCCAGGGGGTTGTGCGGGGTCACGGGCAGGGCCTCCGGCTCCGGGTACGGGTGATCACGGAGCCGACCGGTTACCGTCCGGTCGGCGGCGCTCCGGGTTGTGCGCGGAGGCGGGCAGACGCGGCACCTTACGGCAACGCGTCCGCTGGGTCGAACCGTTTTTGCCGGGGCCTGACTCGTCCGGCGCCTCAGGTGCGGCCCCGAGTGCCCCCTCCCAGGGGCTCCGCCCCGGCCCCCGCTCCTCAATCGCCGGAGGGGCTTGACCTCGGCTTTCCCGCCGTCGTGGCTGGTCGCGCAGTTCCCCGCGCCCCTGGAAGGCATGCGGCTTCGCCGCGCCTTCCCCCGATGAAAGGCGCCCCGCACCTTGATCGGGGAAATGCGCCCGAAGGG
>NZ_JBHYTK010000298.1:0-3299 GCF_042749255.1 Streptomyces sp. NPDC059524
CTTCCTCCGCCCCCCCCGCGCGGGCGGGGGGGCCGGCCGCCCGCGGCCGCCCCGGCCCCCCCCCCCCCCCGCGCCACGTCCAGCGCGCGGGCCCCCCGGGCCACCGCGAGTTCCACCCGCACATGACGGCGGGGCAGGGCGGCCTCGCCCTGCCGCCCTTGCGCCCGCTCCTCGATGTGGACCGGGCGGCCGAGACCGCCGAGGGCGCCGGTCAGCCGCGCCACGCCCGGCACCGCGCGTGCCGCGTCGGCGACCCGGCCCGCGTCGCCGTTCCCGCCCCCGCTCGTGTCCGCGCCGGGCGGCGGCTTCTCTTCCGGTGTCCGAGGCTGCTCCCGCCGCGCCGAAGCCGGGGTCGCCCCCGGTTCGAGCAGCTCCGTCACCCGTACGTCGATCTCGGCCACGACCAGTCCGAGGCCGCTGTCCGCCGCCCGGGCCAGCGCCGTCCGCAGCCGCCCGGCGGCCCCGGGCAGCGGCTCGTCCGGCGCCGCCGCGCACTCCGCGACGATCCGCAGCGGTCCCGGCGGCAGTGCGCTCGGCGGGGCCGGCACCCCCGCCTCGTACGCCGTGCCGGTGTCGGCGAGGGACAGGCGCAGGGCGCCGAGGCGCAGCCCGGGCAGGCCGTCCACCGACCGGCGCAGTACCGCCCCGGCGGCCGGCTCCGCGATCCACGCCCCGTCGCCGGGCCCGCCGAGCGGCAGCAGCCGCCCCAGTCCCAGGTGCTGTCGTACGGCCTGTGTCCAGTGGTCAGCGGTCATGTCCCCAGGCTGCCTCATCCCGGGCGCGAGCCTGGGTACCCGCACTTAGTGTGGGCAGAGGAAAGCAGCACCCCGCAGCGAGACCGCACCTCACAGAGGGGACAGCCCCGATGAGTGACACCACGCAGAGGCCGGGCGACGCGCCCACGGCATCGACCGGGAAGAGCAGCATGACCAAGAGGGGTGGTGGTGACCCCGGTGGCCGGGGGAAGACCACCATCGCCGACGGAGTCGTCGAGAAGATCGCCGGACTGGCCGCACGGGACGTCGACGGCGTGCACGCGATGGGCAGCGGCCTGTCCCGCACGTTCGGCGCCGTGCGCGACCGCGTACCGGGCGGCGGCACGAAATCCGTGTCCCGCGGCGTCAAGGCCGAGGTCGGCGAGGTCCAGACGGCCCTCGACCTGGAGATCGTCGTCGAGTACGGCGTCTCCATCGCCGACACCGCGCGCGACGTGCGGGAGAACGTGATCAACGCCGTCGAGCGCATGACCGGCCTCGAGGTCGTCGAGGTGAACATCGCCGTCAGCGACGTGAAGCTGCCGGACGAGGAGGACGAGGAACCGGAGTCACGACTCCAGTGACAGCCGCACCGGATGGGTGGAGGAGTACAGGATGAATCTGGCCGTGGTCGGCATGATTGCCGGCATGGCTCTCGGCTTCGCCGGATACTTCGGCGGGTTCGGGGCGTTTCTGCTGGTGGCGGCTTTGGGCGCCATCGGTTTCGTCGCGGGCCGGTTCCTCGAGGGGGACCTGGAACCCGGCGAGTTCTTCCGTGCCCGCGGCGACCGGCGGCGGTGACCGATGGCGGCACAGGTCGCCCCCGCCGAGCGCGGCGCGACCCGGATCGCCGACCGGGTCGTCGCGAAGATCGCCGCGTACGCGGCGCGTGAGGCGCTCGACGTCGTCCCCGCGGACGGGGCACCCCCGCACGCCACGGTGACCGTCCACCACGACACGGCCCGCGTCCACGTCAGTGTCGAACTCGAGTATCCGCTGGACATCGGTGCCCAGTGCGCCGCCGTGCGTCGCCAAGTCGCGGAACGGGTAAGGACGTTGGCGGGGATGGAGGTCCCCGAGGTGGCCGTCGAGGTGGAGCGGCTGCACTCGGCGCACACCCGCGGAACGGACCGGGGGAGGATCCGATGAGCGAACCCACCGAGGCGCCGCCCGTCGCCGAGCGCGAGGGCGCCGAGCACCTGGACCAGTCCGCGTCCGCCGCCTCCTACACCGGGCAGCCCACCCTCGACGGCGAGGACCGCACCCGCCGCTTCTGGTCGGCCCGCCGCGTCCCCGCGGCCCTGTGCGCCGTGGTCCTGCTCGGCGGGACCGGCATCCTCCTCTACGACATCGCCGCCGTACGGGCGGGCCGCCCCGCGATGGAATGGCGCCGCTCGCTGGCCCGCGAACTCGCCGAGCGGCCCCTCGACGACACGGCCGTGCTGATCGGCGCCGGCGTCGCCGCGGCCCTCGGACTCTGGCTCCTCCTGCTCGCCGCGACCCCGGGGCTGCGCGCCGTCCTGCCCATGCGCCGGGTCCACGCCGACGTGCGGGCCGGCCTGCACCGCGACGCCGCCGCGATGGTGCTGCGCGACCGGGCCATGGAGGTCTCGGGCGTGCAGTCGGTACGGGTCCGGATGAAGCGTTCCAAGGTGGAGGTGCGGGCCCTGTCCCACTTCCGTCCACTCGACGACGTACGGGCCGATCTCGACGCCGCGCTCGGCGAGGGCATCCGGGAACTGGGCCTCGGCTCCGCGCCCGGACTCTCCGTGCACGTGGCGCGGCCCGGCAGGAAGGGGTGAGCGGCGTGCTCAGGACCGTCAACCGGATCGTGCTCGGCCTGCTCGGGCTTGTCCTGCTGCTCGGCGGCGGCTCCGTGCTCGCGGTCGGGCTCGGGGTGAAGCCGCCCTCCTGGTGGATCCACAGCGGCTCCGACGACGTGCTGCTCAGTGTGGCGGACCGGGACCGGTGGCGGGACGAGGGCTGGTGGTGGCCCACGGTCATCGCCGTGCTCGGTGTCGTGGTGCTGCTCGCGCTGTGGTGGCTGGTGGCGCAGCTGCGGCGGCGGCGACTGACCGAGGTGCTCGTCGACACGGGGGACGGGGAGGGGGCGCTGCTGCGCGGTCGCGCGATGGAGCAGGTGCTGTGCGGTGCCGCCGAGGCGCTGGAGGGGGTCGATCACGCGGGCGTCATGCTGACGGGGCGGCGGAACGCTCCGCGGGCGCGGGTGCGGTTGAGGCTGGAGCCGCACGCGGGGCCCGGGGAGGCGTTGCGGGTTCTCTCCGAGGAGGCCGTGGGGCAGGCCCGGGAATCGGCGGGCCTGGACTCGTTGCCCGCGGAGGTTCGTCTCCGGGCGGTCAAGCACCGCGCCGAACGGGTCAGCTAGCTCTCGTCGCGGGGTGCGGGTGGGTGGGGGCTGGTCGCGCAGTTCCCCGCGCCCCTGGAAGGCAGCGGCTTCGCCGCGCCTTCCCCAGATGAAGGCGCCCCGCACCTTGATCGGGGAAATGCGACCCGAAGGGTCAGCATTTCAGGGGCGCGGGGAAC
>NZ_JBHYTK010000299.1:0-3290 GCF_042749255.1 Streptomyces sp. NPDC059524
CTCCTGCTCGGCGGCGGCCGGCGCACCGGCGGGCGCGGAGGCGCGGCGGGTGGCGCGGCGGCGCGGGCGGGCGGGCGCGGCGTCCGGCGCGGGGGTCTCGGCGACCGGGGCCTCCGCGGCGGCCTCCTCGGCCTCCTCGACGGTCTCCTCGGTGCTGTCGAGCTCCGGCTCGACGGCGGCTGCGGCCTGCGGCGGGCCCGCGGGGCGCGACGCGGCCCGGCGCCGGCGGCGCGGGGGCAGGGTGTCGCTGGGGCTGTCCGCGGCAGGGGTGGTGGGTTCGGTCGGCTCGGGCATGCGGGTGGATCTCCCGTCAGGCCCCCGGGCGCCGCGCCTGGTCCATGACCGGTGACGTCCGCGGCTCACGCGACCGTGTCGATCGCGGTGCCGCCGGTCCGGGGCGCGGGCGCCGCACGGGGGCTCTCTGTCTGTTCTCGCCGGTTCCGGTACGCCATGTACGTACCGGCCTGGCGAAAGTCCTTGGGTGGGTGCGCTGCCCGACCCAGGTGGCTCCCGAGTACGAGGGCGGCGCTACGACGACCGCCTTACGCGGAACCTTCCACGGCAGGCGCCGTCGCGGTGGCAGAATCCGCGGCCCCGGTGTGTGGGGCGGCCTGGTCTGCCTCGCGGTCGGGCGCGAGCGGGTCGGTCACCGTGCCGGTCTCTTCATCGAAAGGCCCCTGCGCCAGCCTGGTCACCGCAGCGGGGACCGGCGGCGCCAGGTCGGCCACGGCGCGGAGACCGGACAGGACGTCGTCGGGTCGAACGGCGGGCGTCACGTGCCGAACAACCAGGCGCAGTATCGCACAGGCCTTGTCGGTGGGCCTATCAGCCGGAACATCGGATGCGGCGACGGCGTCCAGGCTCACGACGGCGGACCGGGAGTCGAACGTCCGGATGCCGCTCTTCGTACGCCGCTGGACCTCGACGGTCTCGGCGGCGCGGAACGTCTCGGCGGCCCGTGCGGCCTCCTCCACGCTCACTCCGTCGAGCCGCAGCTCCCACACGGAGGCGGTGAGCCGGTCGGCGAGGCCGGAGGTGCGGGCCTCGACGGCGTCGACGATGTCGAGGCCCACGGGCATCGACTCGTCGAGGAGCTGCCGGAGCTTCTCGGGGTCGCGCTGCGCGGTGAGCGCGATCTCCAGGTACTCGGCCTCACTGCCCGTGCCGGTGGGTGCGGCATTGGCGTACGACACCTTGGGGTGCGGCGTGAACCCCGCCGAGTACGCCATGGGCACCTCGGCACGGCGCAGCGCACGCTCGAAGGCGCGCTGGAAGTCACGGTGGCTGGTGAACCGGAGGCGGCCGCGCTTGGTGTAGCGCAGTCGGATGCGCTGCACCGCGGGTGCGGGCGGCGGGCCTACGGGCTGTCGCTTGCCCAGTGTCCCTGTCCTTAGTGAATGTCGGTCTTCGTGAGAGGGGTCGTACTACTACCAAGAGTACGTGCCTGCGCGCTGTGAGGTTCCCGCCGGTCCCCGACCAGGGGCTCCGTGGCGTGCGCGGGACGCTTCCGCGCGCCGAACAGCGCGCGCCGCACCTCGGCCCGGGCCTGCCGGACACTGGCCCGCACCTCGCGGCCGATCCGCGCGGCCGGCCGCCACACGTGATCACGTACGGCGTGTCCCAGCGGGGTGAGCACGGTGCGGTACGTCCAGCGGGCGGGCTCGACGAAGGTCCAGCGCAGCAGGCGTCCCAGGAACCGGCCGACGGCGCGGGAGATCCGGCCGGCGATCCGCCAGGCGATGACGAGCGCGTCCCACGTCTCCCGGCCGGCGATCCGCAGGGCGCGGCCGAGGGGCGCGAGGACGTACCGCCACAGGGCGACGAGCGGTACGACGAACACCCAGCGCAGCAGCGTGGCGAGGCCGCGGCCGAGTCCGGCCGCGGCAAGGGCGAGGGCCCGTCCGACGGGTGCGAGGACGTACGTCCACAGCCAGGTCAGCGGGATCACGACCAGGACGCGGCCCAGCCAGGCCAGTGGGATCACGACCAGGACGCGGCCCAGCCAGGCGAGGCCGTGCCCGAGGGGTGTGAGCACGTACCGCCACAGCGCCACCCAGGGCCACACGAACAACGCGAGCCCCAGCCACCGCAGCCCCGTCAGCACCGCGCGCCCCAGCGGCACCAGCACCTGTGAGTACATCCACACCGCCGGCACCACGATCAGCGTCCGCGTCAGCCAGACCAGGCCGTGGCCGAGCGGGGTCAGGACGTGGGCGTACAGCCACCGCGCGGGGATCGCGATGAGCACGCGGCACAGCCAGGCGAGGGCGCGGCCCAGCATCACGAACGGCCACACGAGGACCGCGCCGAGCAGCAGGCCGAGGCCCCGGCCGAGCGGCACGAGCGCCTTCTCGTACAGGAATCGGCCACTCACGACGAGGGCGTCCCAGACCAGCCGCACCGGCACCACGACGACGAGCGCCACGATGCGCACCGGCAGCCGGATCGCGGCGACGAGGCAGCCCTCGGGCTCGCCGCGCCGCTTGTCCATGTCCATGCGATCCATGCCTGTTGAGACGCCGTCACACACGGAACGGATGCACGAAAGGGCCACCGGATCGGGCGTGTCGGTCTGCGGCGCGTGGACGGGAACCGTCTCGTATAGGCACACTTTGCGCAGTAGAGATCCAGACAGTCGGAGGGGAACCCGCATGATCACGCTCACGAAGGAAGACGGCCCGGCGGACCTGGACGGTGTGACCCACCTGTCCATCGGGGTGTCCTGGGACCCCACTTCGGGGAGCAGCGGCGGGGTCCTCGGCGCCCTGCGCCGCAAGCAGGGCACCGACCTGGACCTCATCGCCATAGCGATGTCGGGCAACGACCCGGTGCGCCTCGCGGGCCTCGACTCGCTCGACCCGATGGGCAACGGCTCGCTGGTGCACAGCGGCGACAACCAGACGGGCAAGGGCGAGGGCGACGACGAGACGGTGACCGTCGAGTTCTCGCGGATCCCGCAGCAGATCACGTCGATCGTGTTCGTGGCCGCGGCCTACAAGAAGGGCAGCGCCTTCAACAAGGCGCGCAACATCAGCTTCAAGGTGTACGACGCCACGGGCGGCAGCACCCAGCAGGTCGCCGACATCTGGCCGAGCCTGCTCACGTCCGACAACGGCTGCGCGGTGGCCAAGGCGATCCGTGTCGGCGCCTCCTGGAAGCTCGAGGTCATCAACACGACCGGCAAGATCAAGCAGGGTGACGAGCACGCGCTGATGCGTTTCGCCGTCAGCAAGTAGGCGGTACGGAAGCAGGCAGGCGGTACGGGGAAGGGGCGCCCGGTGCATGTGCAC
>NZ_JBHYTK010000300.1:0-1639 GCF_042749255.1 Streptomyces sp. NPDC059524
GCCTGAAATGCATGCCCTTCGGGCGCATTTCCCCGATAGAGGCTGAGCGGCGAAGCCGCTCGCCTCTAGGGGCGCGGGGAACTGCGCGACCAGCCCCCACCGGACCCGCGCCCGGCGACGAACGGGAACTCACCACCCCAGATGCCGCACCTGGTCCCAGACCACCGGGTCCACCAGTCCCGCCCGGCGCCGGAACGCCGAGAACCCCACCTCGCGGAGCTCGTCCGTCTCCAGGAAGCTGGCCCGGCCCCCCGCATCGCCCACCGACCCCGGCGGCAACGCGATCACCCCCGGCCGCTCGTCGTGGTACTTGCTCGTGATCTTCGCGACCAGCGCCACGCTCCCGCGCACCCCGAGCACCAGACACGGCCGGTCCTTGCCCCCGGGCCCGTCCTCGTAGGGCACCCGTGCCCACCAGATCTCCCCGGGCTGCGGCCCCCCGGCCCGCCGCCCGCGCGGCACCCGGGTCCGGCGGCGCTCCGTCGTCCCCCGCCGCCCCCACCCGTCGACCAGCGTCGCCACGAGCGCGAGCAGCACGACGGCAGCGAGCGCGAGCCACCAGGACGTGTCCATAGCCCCGACGGTACCGGTGGGCCGCCGGGGGCGCGCCATCGGCGCCGACACGCCCTGAGGCCCCCCGAACCGGTGACAGCACAGGTGAGTTCCCCCACAACAGCCCGTGACGGAGGAGCCACTCGCCCTTTTGCGCCTTACGCTCGACGGACCTCATCGGGCTCCACCCCATGTGGCTCCACCCCGCATTCCGACCGCCAGCGCGGAGGTTCCGGCTCTCATGAAGCTCACCGTCGTCGGCTGCTCGGGGTCGTTCCCGTCCGCGGATTCGGCCTGTTCGAGCTACCTCGTCGAGGCCGACGGCTTCCGGCTGCTCCTCGACATGGGCAATGGCGCCCTGGGCGAGCTGCAGCGTCACTGTGGTCTCTACGACCTGGACGCGATCTTCCTCAGCCATCTGCACGCGGACCACTGCATCGACATGTGCGCGTACTTCGTCGTCCGCTACTACCGCCACGAAGGCGGCCGCTGCGCGCCCATGCCCGTCTACGGGCCCGAGGGCACCGAGGAGCGCCTGACCACCGCGCACGCCGACGCCCCGTCGGCCTCCGCGTTCAGCGAGGTCTTCGACTTCCAGACGGTGAAGTCGGGCTCGTACCGGATCGGGCCCTTCTCGGTGCGGATGGAGAAGGTCTGCCACCCCGTCGAGTCCTACGCGATCCGCGTCGAGCACGAGGGCCGCTCGCTCACGTACTCCGGGGACACCGGCCCCTGCGAGGCGCTGGAGGAACTGGCGGAGGGCACGGACCTGTTCCTGTGCGAGGCCGCGTTCACGCACGGCAAGGAGAACATCCCGGCGCTGCACCTCAACGGCCGCGAGGCGGGGGAGGCGGCGCGCCGGGCGGGCGCCGGCAAGCTGGTCCTGACGCACATCCCGCCGTGGACGGACCCGCAGGTGAACCTGGCGGACGCCCGGGACGTGTACTCCGGCCCCGTCGAACTGGCGGCGCCCGGGGTCTCGTACGAGATCTGACGCACGGGCGGCAACGCCCGACAGGGCCCCCGGCCGCCCCGTGCGGGCGGGGGGGGGGGGTGTGGGCCGGGCGGCGGCGCCCCCGCAGAAAGT
>NZ_JBHYTK010000300.1:1649-3255 GCF_042749255.1 Streptomyces sp. NPDC059524
AGGAACCGTACGGTTCCGGGGCCTTCGGCGTGATGGCTCAGGCGCGCTCAGCCGAGGATCACTTGGTGATGTCCTCGATCTCCTCCTCGGGCTCGCGGCCCGGGGTGGTGAGGTTGAACTTGGTGATCGCGAAGCGGAACAGCGTGTAGTAGACCGCCGCGAAGACCAGGCCGATCGGGATGATCAGCCAGGGCTTGGTGGCCAGGTTCCAGTTCAGCGCGTAGTCGATGAAGCCCGCGGAGAACGTGAAGCCCGCGTGGACGCCCAGGGCCCAGGTGATCGCCATGGAGACAGCCGTGAGCACCGCGTGGATCGCGTACAGGACCGGCGCGATGAACATGAACGAGAACTCGATCGGCTCGGTCACACCGGTGACGAACGAGGTCAGGGCCAGCGAGACCATCATGCCCATCACGGCCTTGCGGCGCTCGGGGCGGGCGGAGTGCGCGATGGCGATCGCGGCGGCCGGCAGGCCGAACATCATGATCGGGAAGAAGCCCGACATGAATTGGCCGGCGGTCGGGTCACCGGCGAAGAAGCGGTTGAGGTCGCCGTGCACGACGGCGCCCGTCGCGTCGGTGAAGTCGCCCAGCTGGAACCAGGAGACGGTGTTCACGAACTGGTGCATGCCCACCGGGATGAGCGCACGGTTGATGAGGCCGAAGAGACCGGCGCCGCCGGCGCCGAGGCCGGTCATCCACTCGCCGAAGTTCGAGATGCCCTCGCCGATGGGCTCCCAGACCAGGCCGAAGAAGACGCCCATGATGACGCCGACGAAGGCCATGATGATCGGGACGAGTCGGCGGCCGTTGAAGAAGCCGAGCCAGTCGACGAGCTTCTTGCGGTGGAACTTCTGCCACAGGACGGCGGCCAGCAGACCCATGATGATGCCGCCGAGGACACCCGGGTTGTTGTACGTCGCCGCGACGTCGACGCCCTTGTTCTTCGTCGTGTTGACGACGGCTTCGGCGACCGGGAACGCCTTCAGCACGTTGCTGTAGACGAGGAAGCCGACCAGCGCGGCGAGCGCCGTCGAACCGTCGGACTTATTCGCGAAGCCGATCGCGACGCCGATGCAGAAGAGCATCGGGAGGTTGTCGAAGACCGCGCTGCCCGCGGTCGCGAAGACGGCGGCGACCTTGTGCCAGCCGAGGCCGTCGTCGCCGAACACGTCAGGCTGTCCGAGACGGAGCAGGATGCCCGCGGCCGGAAGGACGGCGATCGGCAGCTGAAGGCTGCGGCCGACCTTCTGCAGACCCTGGAACAGGCCGGAGCCCCGCTTCTTCGCGGGCGCCGCCGTGGCGGTGGCCGTACTCATTGCTTCCTCCAAGATGGCAAGGCGCCGCCCTGGACGTCCGTCGGACACCCCTCGGACAACCCTCGTTGGTCTACACCACTCACTGGTGTAGACCAGTTTTAACATGTGAGTTCCGCGTAAGGAACCCGCTGTGGCGGCCGTTACGCCTTCGTGAGGTCCAGGCGTGACGAAGGGCCCCCCGACCAGAGGTCCGGGGGCCCCTAGCGGGGGGGGGGGGGCGGCGGGGGGGCCGGCACCCCGAGGTGTCGGCCACGACCACCACCACCGGGTGGCGGCCCCGGGGCTTGT
>NZ_JBHYTK010000301.1:0-2539 GCF_042749255.1 Streptomyces sp. NPDC059524
CCCTCGGCCGGCTCGGGCTCGACGACGGGCTCGGCGACCGGCTCGGGCTCGGCGACGGGCGCGACCGGCTCGGCCCGCTCGACGACCGGCTCCGGGGCCGGAGCGGCGGGCGCACCGGCCGGAGCCGACGCACGGCGCGTGGCCCGGCGGCGCGAGCGGCCACGACCGGCCGCGGCCTCCGCCTCGGCGGGGCTGGAGTACAGCTCCTCGTCGGGCCGGAACTCCGGCTCGGGCAGCGCCAGCGGCTCGGCGGCCTCGGCGGCGACCTCGGCCTCCGTCTCGACGGCCTCGACGGCCTCGACGGCCTCGGTGTGCGCCTCGTGCTCGTGCGTGTGCTCCGCGCCCGAGCCGCCCTTGCCGCGCTTCTTGCGCTTGCCGCCACCGCCGCCGACCGAGGTCGGCTGCTCCATGTGCACGATCACGCCGCGGCCGTTGCAGTGCACGCAGGTCTCGGAGAAGGACTCCAGGAGGCCCTGGCCGACCCGCTTGCGGGTCATCTGGACCAGGCCGAGCGAGGTGACCTCGGCGACCTGGTGCTTGGTGCGGTCCCGGCCGAGGCACTCCAGCAGGCGCCGCAGGACGAGGTCGCGGTTGGACTCCAGGACCATGTCGATGAAGTCGATGACGACGATGCCGCCCAGGTCGCGCAGCCGCAGCTGGCGCACGATCTCCTCGGCCGCCTCCAGGTTGTTCCTGGTCACGGTCTCTTCGAGGTTGCCGCCCTGGCCGGTGAACTTGCCGGTGTTGACGTCGACGACGATCATCGCCTCGGTCTTGTCGATCACCAGGGAGCCGCCCGAGGGCAGCCACACCTTGCGGTCGAGCGCCTTGGCGAGCTGCTCGTCGATCCGGTACGTCGCGAAGACGTCGACCTCGGAGGTCCACTTCGACAGACGGTCGGACAGGTCGGGCGCCACGTGGTTCACGTAGCCGTGGATGGTCTGCCAGGCCTCGTCACCGCTGACGATGACCTTGGAGAAGTCCTCGTTGAAGATGTCGCGCACGACGCGGACGGTCATGTCCGGCTCGCCGTACAGCAGGCTCGGCGACGAGGTCGAGATCTGCTTGGACTTCTTCTGGATGTCCTCCCACTGGGCCTGCAGACGCTCGACGTCGCGGCGCAGCTCGTCCTCGCTCGCGCCCTCGGCGGCGGTGCGCACGATGACGCCCGCGTCCTCGGGGACGATCTTCTTGAGGATGGTCTTCAGGCGCGCGCGCTCGGTGTCGGGCAGCTTGCGGCTGATGCCGGTCATCGAGCCCTCGGGCACGTAGACCAGGTAGCGGCCGGGCAGCGAGACCTGGCTGGTCAGGCGGGCGCCCTTGTGGCCGATCGGGTCCTTGGTGACCTGGACGAGGACGGACTGGCCGGACTTGAGGGCGGTCTCGATGCGGCGCGGGCCGTTGGCCAGGCCGAGCGCCTCGAAGTTGACCTCACCGGCGTACAGGACCGCGTTGCGGCCCTTGCCGATGTCGATGAAGGCGGCCTCCATGGACGGCAGCACGTTCTGGACCTTGCCCAGGTACACGTTGCCGACGTACGAGGTCGACTGCTCCTTGTTGACGTAGTGCTCGACGAGGATGTTGTCCTCGAGCACGCCGATCTGGGTGCGCTCGCCGTTCTGGCGGACGACCATCACGCGCTCGACGGCCTCGCGGCGGGCCAGGAACTCGGCCTCGGTGATGATCGGGACGCGGCGGCGGCCCTGCTCGCGGCCCTCGCGGCGGCGCTGCTTCTTGGCCTCCAGGCGCGTGGAGCCCTTGATGGACTGCACCTCGTCGACGGAGACGGGCTTGTCGTCCTTCTTGCGGGGCTCGCGGACCTTGACGACGGTGCGCTCGGGGTCGTCGGTGCCCGGCTCGGCGTCCGTGGCGGCGTCACCGGCGCGACGGCGGCGGCGACGACGGCGACGGCTGCTGCTGGAGCCGGAGGCACCGGCGCCGTCCTGCTCGTCGGCCGCGTCCTCGTGGTCCTCGGCGTCCTGCTCCTCGGCGTCCTCGTCCTCGCCCTCCTCGTCGGCGGAGGCCTCGGAGTCGGTGTCGGACTCGGCGTCGGCGGACTCGCCGCGGCGACGGCGACGGCCACCGCGACGGCGGCGGCGGGTGGGCCGCTCGTCCTGCTCGTCGTGCTCGTCGGCCTGCTCCTCCGGCTCCTCCACCTCGGCCTCGGCCTCGGTGTCGGCGGCGGGCTCGGCCTCGGCGGCGGGGCGGCGGCGCTCGGCGGCCGGCTGCTCGTCCGCGGCGCGGCGGCGACGGCGACGACGGCCGGTCTGCTCCTCCTCGGCGACGGCGGGCTGCGCGGGCTCGGCCTGGACCTCAGGCTCGGGCTCGCTCACCTCGGCGGCCTCGGCGGCGGCCGCGGCGGCGGCGCGCTCGGGCGTCTGGAACATCGGCTCGGTGAAGACCGGCGCCTGGAAGACGGCGACGGACGGGCGCTTCGGGCGGCCGCCCTCGGAGTCGTCCTTCGCCGGGGTCGGGGGCATGGGTCGCGGGGCGCCGCGAGCCCGCGCGGGCGGGCGGGGGGGGGGGCGCAGGGCGCCCG
>NZ_JBHYTK010000301.1:2549-3167 GCF_042749255.1 Streptomyces sp. NPDC059524
CGCCTGAATGCGGCGCCCGCCGGGGGGATTCGGGGGGCCGCCCTGGGAGTCGACCTGCGCGCGGTCCTGCTTCGAGGGGCGCGGCTCGGCGACGCCGCCGGCGGCCTTGCGGGTGGCGCGGCGACGGCCGCGGCGCGGGCCGGTCTCCTCGGCGGGCTCGGCGGCGGCCGCGGGCTCCTCGGCCGGCTCGGCGGCCTGGACGGGCTCGGGCGCGGACACCGTACGGGTGGCGCGGCGGCGGCCGCGGCGCGGGGCCGCGTCCTCGGCGGCGGGCTCCTCGGCGGCCTCGGGCTGATCGGGGGCGGCGGGCTGCGCGGGCTCGGCCTGCTCGGGGGCCTCGGTGGCCTCCGGGGCGGCGACGGCGCGGGTCGCACGGCGACGGCGGCGCGGCGCGGCGGGCTCCTCGGCGGGCGTCTCGACCGGCTCGGGCGCGGCGACGGCCTCGGCGGGGGCGCTCTCGGTGACCTGCGGGGCCTCGGCGGCCTCGGTGGCCTCCGGGGCGGCGACGGCGCGGGTCGCACGGCGGCGACGGCGCGGCGCGGGGGCCTCCTCGGCGACCGGCTCGGCGGCGACGGGCGCGGCGGCGACGGGCGCGGCGGCGGGCGCGGGGGCCTCGAC
>NZ_JBHYTK010000302.1:0-2977 GCF_042749255.1 Streptomyces sp. NPDC059524
GCAGACGCTTCGCGTCGCATTTCCCCGTTGAGGCGCAGCCTCATCAGGGGCGCGGGGAACTGCGCGAGAAGCCCCACCGGCCCGCGGTGGTGCACGAGACCGGAACACTCGGCGCCGGGGACTCACGTCCCGGCACCCCGGAGGGTGAGCGCAACGTTCCAGGCCGGTCACCTCATCGCGCACCGCGCGGAAACGCCGGGTTCCTACCTTCAGGACACATCAGCCGGACGTGACCTGGAGGCACAGCATGCGCAGGCGTTGGATCGAGGGGTGGGATCCGGAGGACACGGGGTTCTGGGAGGCGTCGGGCGCCAAGGTCGCCCGGCGCAATCTGGCGTTCTCGATCCTCTCCGAGCACATCGGTTTCTCCGTGTGGACCCTGTGGTCGGTGATGGTGCTGTTCATGGGGCCCGAGTACGGGATCGACCCGGCGGGGAAGTTCTTCCTCGTGTCGACGGCGACGCTCGTCGGCGCGTTCGTCCGCGTCCCGTACACCTTTGCCGTCGCCCTGTTCGGCGGACGGAACTGGACGGTGATCGCGGCGAGCCTGCTGCTCGTGCCGTCCGTCGCCGCGTTCGCGGTGATGGAACCGGGGACCTCGTACGGGACGTTCCTGGTGTGCGCGGCGCTCACGGGGATCGGCGGCGGGAACTTCGCCTCCTCCATGACCAACATCAACTCCTTCTTCCCGATGCGGAAGAAGGGCTGGGCGCTGGGTCTGAACGCGGGCGGCGGCAACATCGGGGTGCCCGTTGTGCAGCTCATCGCGCTCGCGGTGATCGGCGCGGGCGGCGGCCCGCGCGTGCTGCTCGGCGTCTACATCCCGCTGATCGTCGTCTCGGCGGTGTGCGCGGCCCTGTTCATGGACAACCTGGCGACCGTGAAGAACGACACCGGGGCCGCCAAGGAGGCGGTCAGGGACATCCACACGTGGATCATGTCGTTCCTGTACGTCGGGACGTTCGGGTCGTTCATCGGGTACTCGTTCGCCTTCGGGCTGGTGCTGCAGACCCAGTTCGGACGGACCCCGCTGCAGGCCGCCGGGGTCACCTTCATCGGCCCGCTGCTCGGCTCCCTCATCCGGCCCGTCGGCGGCCGGCTCGCCGACCGGTTCGGCGGGGCCCGCATCACGCTGTGGAACTTCGTGGCGATGGCCGCGGCGACCGGCGTGGTGATCGTGGCGTCGGTGCGGGCGTCGCTGGTGCTGTTCACCGCCGCGTTCATCGTGGTGTTCGTGCTCAGCGGACTCGGCAACGGATCCACGTACAAGATGATCCCGGGCATCTTCCGCGCGAAGGCGCTCGGCATGGGGCTCGCGGGCGAGGAGGCCGACGCGTACGGGCGGCGGCTGTCCGGGGCGTCCATGGGGCTCATCGGAGCCGTCGGGGCGCTCGGCGGCCTCGGCATCAACCTCGCCTTCCGCCAGTCCTTCCTCAGCGCCGGCACCGGCACGGGGGCGTTCGTGTCCTTCCTCGTCTTCTACGCCGTCTGCTTCGGTGTGACGTGGGCCGTATACCTTCGGCGCTCGGCCACCCGTACGGTGGCGGCACCGGCCACCGGTACGAAGCCGCAGCTCAGCTACGCGGAGGTGTGAGGTAACACGGACGCAATGACGCCGATCCTGACCTGACACGGAGCGTTGACAGGCTCGGCACACATGGTGGGAACGGGACGACCGTCGAGCGGGACGAGAAGCAACATGGACGAGGAACAGCAGACGGCCGCCGGTACGGGGCCGGAGCCGCAGCCGGAGCAGGCGCACGGGCCGCTCGCCGGGTTCACCGTGGGCGTCACCGCGGCCCGCCGCGCCGACGAGCTGGGCGCCCTGCTGCGGCGCCGCGGAGCCGCCGTGCTGCACGCGCCCGCCCTGCGGATCGTGCCGCTCTCCGACGACAGCGAACTCCTCGCCGCGACGAAGGAGTTGCTCGCCCACGCGCCGGACGTCGTGGTCGCCACGACCGCGATCGGGTTCCGCGGCTGGGTCGAGGCCGCCGACGGCTGGGGCCTGGGCGAGGAGCTCCTCGCCCGGCTGCGCGGGGTCGAGGTGCTGGCCCGCGGGCCCAAGGTGAAGGGGGCGATCCGCGCCGCCGGGCTCACGGAGGAGTGGTCGCCGTCCTCCGAGTCGATGGCCGAGGTCCTCGAACGGCTGCTCGCCGAGGGCGTCGACGGGCGGCGGGTGGCCGTGCAGCTGCACGGGGAACCGCTGCCCGGGTTCGTCGAGGCGCTGCGGGAGGCCGGGGCCGAGGTGGTGGGCGTGCCCGTGTACCGGTGGCTGCCGCCGGAGGACCTCGGGCCCGTGGACCGGCTGCTCGACGCGACCGTCGCCCGGAGCGTGGACGCGCTGACGTTCACGTCCGCGCCGGCGGCCGTGTCCCTGCTGGAACGCGCCGAGGTACGGGGACTGCTCCCCGAGGTGCTGTCGGCGCTGCGGCACGACGTCCTGCCGGCGTGCGTCGGGCCCGTGACGGCGCTGGCGCTGCAGGCGCGCGGGGTCGAGACGGTGCAGCCCGAACGGTTCCGGCTCGGGCCGCTCGTCCAGGTGCTGTGCCGGGAACTTCCCGGGCGGGCCCGGGTGTTGCGGCTCGCCGGGCACCGGGTCGAGATCCGGGGGCACGCGGTGCTCGTCGACGGGGAACTGCGGGCCGTGCCGCCGGCCGGTATGGCCCTGCTCGGGGCGCTGGCGCGGCAGCCGGGGTGGGTCGTGTCCCGGGCCGAGCTGCTCTCCGTGCTTCCGGGGGCGGGGCGGGACGAGCACGCCGTCGAGACGGCGATGGCTCGTCTCCGGGCGGCCCTGGGTACGCCCAAGTTGATCCAGACCGTGGTCAAGCGGGGGTATCGGCTGGCAGTGGACGCGCCGTAACTTCGCCGGCCCGTCACCCGACCACCGGCCGGTGGGGATTCTCGCGCAGTTCCCCGCGCCCCTGATGAGGCTGCGCCTCATCGGGGAAATGCGCCCGAAGGGCAGGCATTTCAGGGG
>NZ_JBHYTK010000303.1:0-2962 GCF_042749255.1 Streptomyces sp. NPDC059524
GCGCCCCCCCCGCCGGGCGACGCGCAAGGCGAGCGCTCCCGCCGGTTCGCCGAAGGCGTCCTCCGACGAGGCCGCCGCGGTGACCGTCACGGAGCCGGTCAAGGAGGCCGTCAAGGAGCCGGAGCCCGTCGTGGCCGAGGAGCCCGTGGCCGCGCCGGAGCCGGCCGAGGCCGCCGCCCCGGCCCGTCCGCGCCGCCGCGCCGTCCGCAAGGCCACCGCGCCCACCGCGCCCGAGGAGACGGCCGTCGTGGTCGTCCCCGCGGTCGCGGAGGAGCCGGCCGCAGCGGAGGAGGCCGAGGCGCCCGCCGCCAAGAAGACGGCCCGCAAGACGGCCAAGAAGGCGACGGCGAAGAAGGCCGCGACGACGAAGAAGACCGCCGCCAAGAAGACGGCCGCGAAGAAGACGACGGCGAAGAAGGCCGCCGCCACGAAGAAGACCGCGACCAAGAAGACGGCCGCGAAGAAGACGGCCGTGGCCGTCGCCGACGAGTCCTGAGGCTCGGCCCGGTGGGGCGCCCCCGTACAGCTCGGCTGTGCGGGGGCGCCCTCTTGCGGGGGCCAGTTTGACCCCTTAGGGAAGGGCCCGTAATCTTGACCGTCGGCGTGTCCATCGGACGCGCTTCACTCCCGTAAACCTTTTTCCTCCGGGATCTTCGAAGAGCTCTTGAAGAGTGCTTCGAAGCCGGAGAGGCCGCCTCGTGCGGCTGGACTGCGGGGGTCCCGTTCCGAGCGAGAGAGAGTTCCGCGTGTACGCCATCGTGCGCAGCGGTGGTCGCCAGCACAAGGTTGCTGTCGGCGACATCGTTGAGGTTGACAAGATTTCCACCGCCAATGTCGGCGACACGGTCGAGCTCTCGACCCTGCTCGTCGTCGACGGCGAGTCCGTGACCAGCGACCCGTGGGTGCTGGCCGGCATCAAGGTCCAGGCCGAGGTCGTGGACCACCACAAGGGCGCGAAGATCGACATCCTTCGCTACAAGAACAAGACCGGCTACCGCCGTCGTCAGGGCCACCGCCAGCAGTACACGGCGATCAAGGTCACTGAGATCCCCACGGCTGCGAAGTAAGGGACTGAGACAAGATGGCACACAAGAAGGGCGCATCGTCCACTCGGAACGGTCGCGACTCCAATGCTCAGCGGCTCGGCGTGAAGCGCTTCGGCGGTCAGGTCGTCAACGCCGGTGAGATCCTGGTCCGCCAGCGCGGCACCCACTTCCACCCGGGCAACTCCGTTGGCCGTGGCAAGGACGACACGCTGTTCGCTCTCGCCGCCGGTGCGGTGGAGTTCGGTACCCACCGCGGCCGCAAGGTCGTGAACATCGTTCCGGTCGCCTGAAACGCCTGACGGCTTTCTGATCCGGATTTCGCGAGGCGGACCTCACTTCCCTGCGGGGAAGCGGGTCCGCCTTTCGCGTGTTGAAGTAGAGACATTCCGTTCGTAACTGGAGGCACTGAACCATGACCACCTTCGTGGACCGCGTCGAGCTGCATGTCGCCGCGGGTAGCGGAGGCCACGGCTGTGCCTCCGTACACCGGGAGAAGTTCAAGCCGCTCGGCGGCCCCGACGGCGGCAACGGCGGCCGTGGCGGCGACGTGATCCTGGTCGTCGACCAGGACGTCACGACGCTCCTCGACTACCACCACTCCCCGCACCGCAAGGCGACCAACGGCGCGCCCGGCGCGGGCGACAACCGCTCCGGCAAGGACGGTCAGGACCTGATCCTGCCCGTGCCCGACGGCACCGTCGTCCTGGACAAGCAGGGCAACGTGCTGGCGGACCTCGTCGGCCAGGGCACCACCTACGTCGCCGCCCAGGGCGGCCGCGGCGGCCTGGGCAACGCGGCGCTGGCCTCGGCCCGCCGCAAGGCCCCCGGCTTCGCGCTCCTCGGTGTTCCCGGTGACCTCCAGGACGTCGTCCTGGAGCTGAAGACCGTCGCGGACGTGGCGCTCGTCGGCTACCCGAGCGCCGGCAAGTCCTCGCTGATCTCCGTGCTCTCGGCCGCCAAGCCGAAGATCGCCGACTACCCGTTCACGACCCTGGTCCCGAACCTGGGCGTGGTCACCGCCGGCTCCACCGTCTACACCGTCGCCGACGTGCCCGGTCTGATCCCCGGCGCCAGCCAGGGCAAGGGCCTCGGCCTGGAGTTCCTGCGCCACGTCGAGCGGTGCAGCGTGCTCGTGCACGTCCTGGACACGGCGACCCTCGAGTCCGACCGTGACCCGGTCTCCGACCTGGACGTCATCGAGGAGGAGCTCCGCGAGTACGGCGCGGGCCTGGAGGACCGGCCGCGCGTCGTCGTCCTGAACAAGATCGACGTGCCGGACGGCCAGGACCTCGCCGAGATGGTCCGCCCGGACCTGGAGGAGCGCGGCTACCGCGTCTTCGAGGTGTCGGCCGTCGCCCACAAGGGCCTCAAGGAACTGTCGTACGCGCTGGCCGAGCTGGTGGCCGCGCACCGCGCCGCCAAGCCCAAGGAGGAGTCGACCCGGGTCGTCATCCGTCCGAAGGCCGTGGACGACGCGGGCTTCACCGTGGTCCGCGAGGAGGTCGGCGGCGAGCCGCTGTTCCGCGTGCGCGGCGAGAAGCCGGAGCGCTGGGTGCGCCAGACCGACTTCAACAACGACGAGGCCGTCGGCTACCTCGCCGACCGGCTCAACCGCCTCGGCGTCGAGGACTCCCTGATGAAGGCCGGCGCCCGCAACGGCGACGGCGTCGCCATCGGCCCCGAGGAGAACGCGGTCGTCTTCGACTGGGAGCCGTCCGTGACCGCGGGCGCCGAGATGCTCGGCCGCCGCGGCGAGGACCACCGCTTCGAGGCCCCGCGCCCGGCCGCCCAGCGCCGCCGGGACCGGCAGGCGGAGCGGGACGAGGCGCAGCAGGAGTACGAGGGCTTCGAGCCCTTCTAAAGCAGGCGCCTGCGTTTCCGGCATCGGTACGTGCGAAGGGGCGGGCCCGGAGGAG
>NZ_JBHYTK010000304.1:0-1007 GCF_042749255.1 Streptomyces sp. NPDC059524
GGCTCGGTGGTCGCGATGAAGTCCCGCAGGACCGTCTCGAAGCGCTGCGGGTCGGTGCGGAACGGGAAGTGCCCGGCGTCCTCGAAGATCTCCAGGCGGCTGCCCGGCATCGCCACGTGGCCGAGCCCCGCGTGCGCGGCCGGCACCACCTGGTCCCGGCCGCCCCACACCAGCATCGTCGGCATGCCCTGGGCCAGATAGCAGCGGTCCAGCATGGTGCCGACCTGGCCGCGCCAGTCGACCACCGCGCGCAGCGTGCGGATGAACGCGTTGCGCGAGGTGCCGTCCGGCAGCGCGTCCACCACCCGCAGCAGGTCCGGCGCGTCGACCCCCAGGTTCGTGTCGAGGAACTGCAGCGCCTTGACGGCGAGCCCGATCTGGGTGCGCATGGTCGGCATCCGCAGCGCCATCATGAGCAGTTCGGCGCCGGGCAGGGTCGCCGCCCGCAGCAGTGGTGTGACCTGGCGGCTGATGCCCCCGGTGCCGACGAGCACGAGCCGCTCGCAGCGCTCGGGGAACTGGTACGCGAACTGCATGGCGACGGCGCCGCCCAGCGAGTGCCCGACCAGCGTGACCCGCTCGACGCCGATGACGCCGAGCAGGTCCCGCATGCCGTTCGCGTACGCCGCCAGGGAGTAGTCGGCGCGCGGCTTGTCGGAGGCTCCGTGGCCGAGCAGGTCGGGTGCGATGACGCGGTAGTTGCGGGCCAGGCCCGGCATGACGTCGCGCCAGGTGTCGGAGGAGTCGCCGATGCCATGGATCAGCAGGATCGCCCGGCCCTTGCCCGCCATCCGGAAGGCGCGTCGATAGCCGTGCACGGTGCGGAAACGCATCCGGATCTGTGAGCCGCCGGTGGGCGAGGTCATGGGTGTCAGGCTCCCTCGGGGCCGCGGCGGTGGTGCCGTTCGCCCGGACGCTCGCCGGGCAGCCGGGCCGGGCCCCCCGCGCCGGGGTGGGCGGGGGGGCGGGGGGGCGCGGGCGCCCCCGCCCCCGGCGCGGGCGTGCCC
>NZ_JBHYTK010000304.1:1017-2944 GCF_042749255.1 Streptomyces sp. NPDC059524
GTGTGTGGGGGGGCGGGGGGGGGTGTGGTTTGGGGGTTCGGGCCCGGGGGGGGGGGGGGGGGGGGGGCGGGGCGCCCGGCCGGCGGCGGGGCCGCGGGCCCGGCCCCCCCGGCCGGTGGTGGACGGTGGTCAGGTCGCTCTCGGTCACCCCGAGCGAGGCCAGGGACTGCCAGGGGCGGACCGAGGCGGGACGGCGCGCGGACGGTGTGGCGTCAGTCATGGCGAGGCCTCTCGTCGAGCGGTGCGGGAGACGTGCGGGTGGCGGCGGGAACGGTGAGCTCCTCGGCGGGGGCGCCGCGCAGCCGCAGCCGCAGCAGCGAGCCGAACAGCCAGCGCCGCATGGCGCCCAGGTGGGCGGGGGAGCCGTGGACGTCGTCGAACTCCTTGAAGCGGACGTCCGCGAGGTCGCGGCGCAGCAGCGCTTGGTCGCGGGCCGGGATGATCTCGTCGCGGCTGGAGACCACGTACCGCACCGGCACCCGGACCCGGCGCAGCTGCTGCGGGGTGAGGGCGAACTCGCCCAGCACGGTGCGCAGTTCTGTCTCGTCGTCGGTGCGGGTCAGGCGGCGCAGCGTGTCCACGGTGATCCGGGGGACGCGCGGCCACCAGTCGGAGTCGGAGAAGAAGTCCGCGACGGGGGCGCCCACGGTCAGGATCCGGCCGATCCTGCGGTCCTCGGCGGCCGCCCGCAGCGCCATGTGGCCGCTGAAGCTGAGCGCGAGCAGCGAGGTCTCGGTGACGCGGGCGCGGTGCGCGAGGCTGTCGAGCAGGTACGTCAGCATGCGCCAGGAGTCGGGGGAGTAGCGCAGGGTGTTCTCGCCGACGCCGGGCAGCTCGGTGACGACCACGGCGAAGCCCAGCTTGCGCAGCAGCGGCAGCAGCGGCGCCCACTGCTCCTTGACGCTGACGATGCCGCCCATGACGATCAGCAGCGGCCGCGGGCGGCGCCCGTCCAGGCCGCTCGCCCACGCGGCGAACGTGCCGTCCGGGGTGCGGAACTCGAGGCGCTCGATGCCCTGCCGCTCCTGGCGCCAGCGGTCGAATGACTCCACGCACAGGTGCTGGGCGAGGACCCGGTCGCCGTCGGCGGCGTAGGGGAAGCGGGCGAGGGCGTAGTGGCGGCAGGCGTCCAGGAGGTCGCCGCGGGCCTCGGCGACCTTGCCGGCCGCGGTCCACACGGCGGCCCAGGAAGCCGGGTCGCCGCAGGTGTCGTTGCCGATCCTGTCGAGAACCGCGCTCGCGCGGTCCGGGCTCATGCCCTGGCCGCGGGCGTGCAGCCGGGCGAATTCCGTCAGCTCTTCGAGGTGGTCCATGGCTTCCCGTCCGTCGAGTCAGTGGATGGCGCCGTCGGGGCGCCGGGTGCCGAAGCCGAACGCGCGGTCCACGGCGATGTGCGTGGTCCAGCCGAGCCCGGCGAGCAGCAGGGCGGGGGACGCGGTGAGGGCGCCCGCGGCGACGGTGCCGGCGGCCAGGCGCGGGTCGTGCAGCGTGTTGTAGAGCCGGACGGTGTCCGGGGAGACATGCCCGGGGCCGGCCGGGGGCGTCTTCCCGCGGTGCAGGAACGCCAGGTCGGGGGCGATCAGCGCGGCCCAGAACGGGAGGCTGACGGCTCCGCCGAGGGCGAGGCCGGTGGTGAACGCGGCGGCGCCCACGGCGGCGCTCAGCAGCCGCCCCTCGGGGTGCCGCCAGGTCCACCGGTCCACCGGAGCGGGGCGGGGAACGGGCCGGGCGACCCGGAGATCGGCTGCCATGCGGTCTCCTCTCACAGCGACTTTCGCAGCGGCTTTCACCGCGGCGTTCACAGGGGTTTTCGAGGGGGTTTTCGCGGGGGCTTGCACTGCGTCCAGTCTTCTCGGGCGGGCTTGCGCCCCGCTTGTACGCACACCGGCACGGGAACGCGAGAGGGGCCGGACACCAGGTCCGGCCC
>NZ_JBHYTK010000305.1:0-2942 GCF_042749255.1 Streptomyces sp. NPDC059524
GCCCCGCGGAAGGAGGAGCGGCGCTGGGTGCGTGCGATCGCAAGGCGCCGGAGCGTCCTCATAGCGGAGCTATCAGGACGTTTCGGCAACGCCGCGAGCGTGCGTGCCGGGCGCCGCGGGGCAGGCGGGACTTTCGACACACGCCCTAGGGGGACCGAGCCGCACCCGGAGCTGGGGTGCTGCCCCGAGGCAAGGACGACTGGAACGCGCACCCCTCGGTGCGATGTCGCCCGGGCCGGGCGACAGGAACGGTCCTTGAGGGAGGGGACCTGCCCCGAGGCCAGGCGCCGGGCCGAACGCCCCCGGAGGGGGCGGGTGGGTGGGAGAGAGGGGCGGGCCAAAGGCAAGGGGCCGAGGCCAGAGCGATCCGAACGTGGGTGCGTGTGGAGTGCCACACCCAGGCTGGGGCCAAGGGCACGCGCGTCCAGGGCTGAAGCGCTGCGCCGTGCCCGAGGCCGGGTGCCGGGCTGAATGTCCCAGGCGGGAGAGAGGGGCGGGCCAAAGGCAAGGGGTGGTGAGGCCGGAGCGGCCCGAACCCAGGTGCGGATGGAGTGCTGCGCGGTCCGCGGCTGGGCGCCGTGCCGGCGCGGGCCGGGTGGCAACCCGCACCCGGGGCCTGGAGGGACGGCAAGCGTCACTCGCTCTCCCGGCAGGGATTCAGCGGCAGTTGTCGGCCGCCTCGATCAGGCGGGCCGCCTCGTCGAGGGCCGCCCTCAGGACCGCCGGGTCGGTCGTCAGCTCGGAGGCCTCGTTCTCCGGCGGGAGGAGCCAGTCCGTGCCGTCGTCGGCGGGCGGTACGAGAACCGCCCCGCGCCCCGCCGTCTGCGTACAGGCGCTGCCGGGCACGTCCCAGCCGTCCGCGGTGCCGGGCGGGACGAGGAAGCCGAGCGTGCCGCAGCCCCCGTCGTGCAGCACGGGCCCGACGGTCTCCGCGCAGCCGCGCCGCAGGATGTCGACGGCCTCCAGACCCTGCCGGGCCGGAACCGTGACCAGGTCGCAGCCCCCGGGCGGCCGCTCGCTGTGCTCCTCGGCCGGCCTGTGCCGCGCCGTCGACGTCATGGGCTGTGCCGCGTCCAACACCTCGGCCCCTCCTGGTTCGTGGGGATTTCGCCGCATGGTTCAACGCGCGGCCGCGTCAACGGCTACGGCGCCGTGCCGCCGCAAAGGATGGCAGTTCATGGCAGATCTCGGGTGAGATATCCGGTTTGTAGCCAAACACTGCGTGTCGCCGTCGTGACGGACGGTACCTTCGAGCCTCGCCGGGACGAGGGAGGCAACTCCCGCGGTGCCCGGCACGGTTCGCACGGGAGGACCCTCTCATGAGCTCGTCGCCGTATCTCTCGAACGCCCCGGCGCCGCAGACCCCGCGGCCGAATCTCGCCTTCCGGGAACTGCGCGGTCAGCGCTCCCCGGGCGAGTTCGCGGCCGCGGTGCGCCGCGCGGCGCGCGAGATCGGCGAGCGGGTCAGCTGCGACGCGCGCTACATCGGACGCGTGGAGGCGGGCGAGATCCGCTGCCCCAACTACGCGTACGAGCGGGTGTTCCTGCACCTGTTCCCGGGCCGGACGCTGGCGGACCTGGGGTTCGCCCCGCGTTCGGCGGTCCGGGGCCGGGCGGTGCGCCCGCTCGCGGACGGACCCGCGACCCGGCACGACCCCACAGCCACAGGCACAGCCGCGTCCGCACCCGTGCCCGTACCCGCACCACGCGAAGAACACGTCCACCCACCACGCGAAGAAACAGACCCACCACACGAGTACACGCACCACGCGTACACGCACCACGAGGAGAGCGACGTGCGGCGTCGCGCATTCATGACCGGCATGACCGGCTCGACGGCCACCGTCGCGGTGGCCGCCCTGACGCCTTTCGGCGTCCCGCTCGGCGCCGCGGCGCAGGACGCCCCACTGGAGCGGCATCCCGCGAAGGCGGGTGTCGGCGCCGTGGAAGAAGCGATCCGCCGGATCCGGCTGCTGGACGACCGGCACGGCGCCGACGGGCTGTACCAGCGGGCGGCGGCGCCGCTGCGCACCGCGTTCGAACTGCTGGACGCGGGCGCGGCGCCACCGGAGGACATCCAGCGGCTCCAGGCGGGCGCCGGTGAACTGGCGATCTCCGTCGGCTGGTTGGCCCACGACTCGGGCCGCTTCGACGACGCCCGCTCGCACTACGCGGAGGCGCTGGCCACCGCGCGGATGGCCGGGGACGAGGCGCTGGAGGCGCACGCGTTCTGCAACACGGCGTTCCTGGCGCGGGACGCGGGCCGCCCGCGCGAGGCCGTACGGGCGGCGCAGGCGGCGGCCCGGATCGCGGCGCACCTGGGTTCGCCGCGGCTGCTGTCGCTGCTCGCGCTGCGGGAGGCCGGGGGCTGGGCGGGGCTCGGTGACCGGCGGGCCTGCGAGCGGTCGCTGGCGCGGGCGCAGGCGTTGTTCGCGCGGGGCACGACGGAGGCGGATCCGGAGTGGATGTCGTTCTACGGCGAGGCGGAGCTGGAGGGGCTCGAGTCGCAGTGCTGGTCGGCGCTGGGTGACTGGGTGCGGGCGGCCCGGCACGCGCGGCGGTCGGTCGCGTTGCAGGATCCTCACTTCACGCGGAACATCGCGCTGTACACGGCGGAGATGGCGGACGATCTCGCGCGGGCGGGGCGGCCGGACGAGGCGGCGGCCGCGGGGGCGCGGGCGTTGGCGCTGCTGCGGGACGTGCGGTCGTCGCGGATCGAGGCGATGCTGGCCACGACCGCGCGGGTTCTGCTGCCGCACCAGCGGGATGCGAGTGTGGCGGCGTTCCTGGAGGCCCGGACCACGACCCGGGTCTGACCCTCTCGTCGCCGAGTGCGGCCCGGTGGGGGCTGGTCGCGCAGTTCCCCGCGCCCCTGAAATGCAGACCCTTCGGGTCGCATTTCCCCGATAGAGGCTGAGCGGCGAAGCCACTCGCCTCTAGGG
>NZ_JBHYTK010000306.1:0-2861 GCF_042749255.1 Streptomyces sp. NPDC059524
GCCCCAGGGGCGGGGCAGGCGCGCCCCCTCAGGGGGCGGGGCTGTACCGGATCAGCGACTCCGTCGCGGGGCTCGACCAGCAGCCCCCTGGGGGCGCCCGAAGTGGGCCCCCAGGGGCGCGGGGAACTGCGCGACCAGCCACGACGGTGGCGCACCCGGCGACGAGAGCGCGAGGCACCGCGGCGCGGATCCGGCACCCCGCGACGAGAGCGCGACGCCCTGCGGCGCGGATCCGGCACCCGACGACGAGACTCTCCCCCCACCGATCAATTCAAGCCACCGCAGCGACTTCAAGCCCCCGATACTCCTGAGTCACCGGAGTCCGGCGTGCGGCCCGGAGGGAGCGGTTCCACGGGCGGGGCCACCCGCCCGGCCGAGACGTTCCCCGAGGTGACAGGCGCCCGGGACCCCCCGCACCGCCCCAACTCCCCCTCCGCATATCGAACATGACCACCCGCGCACCGAACCAATTCCGGCCAACCTCTTGATGCGCTCCTGACAGACGGCGCTCTCTGCTGCCACTCTTCCCCTCGACCACCGCGCAGCTGCCCCACAGCTCACCGCGGCCGGCCACAGCACTTCCCTGCGCACCACGTGCACCGCTGCACGAATGCACCGCTGCACAGACGCACTGCGTTCTGCCCGGACGGCCACCGCCGTCCGTTCCCCACTGGCCGCGCACCCAGGCGGCCACGCAGAAGGAGTCCCGCGTTGAGAAGCACCTCCACCTCCCACAGATCCACCTCCGTCCGACGCCGCGCGACCGCCGCCGCGGCCGTGGGCGCCGTATCGGCCCTGCTGGCCGTGGCGTTCCAGTCGGGTCCGGCCACCGCGGCCGACGCCCGTGACGGCGGCCCCGCCGCCGCGAAGGTCACCGCGAACATGGCGCGCGGCGCCGACAAGGGCGCCCTGCCCGCGAAGCTGACCCCCTCCCAGCGCGCCGAGCTGATCCGCAAGGCGAACGCCGGCAAGGCGGACACCGCCAAGGACCTGCGCCTGGGTGCCCAGGAGAAGCTCGTCGTCCGCGACGTGATCCAGGACCGCGACGGCACGACGCACACCCGCTACGAGCGGACCTACGCGGGTCTGCCCGTCCTCGGCGGCGACATGGTCGTCGACACCGCGAAGTCCGGTGCGCGGCAGGGCGTGACGAAGGCGTCCAAGGCGCAGCTCAAGGGCGTGGACACCACGGCGGACGTGAAGCCGGCGACGGCCGAGGCGCAGGCGCTGAAGCTGGCGAAGGCCGACGGTTCGAAGAGGACCGAGGCCGACCGGGCGCCGCGCAAGGTCGTGTGGCTGGGCGAGGGTTCCAAGGGGCAGCCCACGCTCGCGTACGAGACGGTGGTCGGGGGCCTCCAGGACGACGGCACGCCCAACGAGCTGCACGTCATCACCGACGCGGCGACCGGCAAGAAGCTGCACGAGTGGCAGGGCATCGAGAACGGCACGGGCAACACGCAGTACAGCGGCCAGGTCACCCTGGGCTCCACGCAGTCGGGTTCGACGTACAACCTGACCGACGGCGCCCGCGGCGGCCACAAGACGTACAACCTGAACCACGGCACGTCGGGCACCGGCACGCTCTTCTCGGGCTCCGACGACGTGTGGGGCAACGGCTCCCCCTCCAACCTGGAGACGGCGGGCGCCGACGCCGCGTACGGCGCCGCGGAGACGTGGGACTACTACAAGAACGTGCAGGGCCGCAGCGGCATCCGTGGGGACGGTGTCGGCGCGTACAGCCGGGTGCACTACGGCAACAACTACGTCAACGCGTTCTGGGACGACAGCTGCTTCTGCATGACGTACGGCGACGGCACCAACAACGCCGCCCCGCTGACCTCGCTCGACGTGGCGGCGCACGAGATGACGCACGGTGTCACCTCGGCCACCGCGGGCCTGGTCTACAGCGGTGAGTCCGGTGGCCTGAACGAGGCGACCTCGGACATCATGGCCGCGGCCGTCGAGTTCTACTCGAACACCTCCGCCGACCCGGGCGACTACCTCGTCGGCGAGAAGATCGACATCAACGGCGACGGCACCCCGCTGCGTTACATGGACAAGCCGAGCAAGGACGGCGCGTCCAAGGACTCGTGGTACTCGGGCGTCGGCAACGTCGACGTGCACTACTCGTCGGGTGTCGCCAACCACTTCTTCTACCTGCTCAGCGAGGGCAGCGGCGCCAAGACCGTCAACGGGGTCAACTACGACTCGCCGACCTCCGACGGTCTCCCGGTCACCGGCATCGGCCGCGACAAGGCCGCGCTGATCTGGTTCAAGGCGCTCACCACGAAGTTCACGTCGACCACCAACTACGCGGCGGCCCGCACCGGCACGCTCGCGGCGGCCGGCGACCTGTACGGCACGACGTCCGCCGAGTACAAGGCGGTCCAGGACGCGTGGGCCGGCGTCAACGTCGGCACCCGCTCCGGCGGCGGCGACCCGGGCACCGGCAAGGTGTTCACCAACGACACGAACGTCAACATCCCGGACTACCCGGGTACGGCGGTCACCTCGTCCGTGACGGTCTCCGGCGTCAGCGGCAACGCGCCGTCGACCCTCCAGGTCGGCGTGGACATCGTCCACACCTACAGCGGTGACCTGGTCGTCGACCTGGTCGCCCCCGACGGCTCGGTCTACAACCTGAGCAACCGGTCCGGCGGCAGCGCCGACAACATCCAGAAGACGTTCACCGTGAACGCCTCCTCCGAGGTCGCCAACGGCACCTGGAAGCTGCGCGTCCAGGACAAGGCGTCCTACGACACCGGGTACATCAACAGCTTCAAGCTGACGTTCCCGTAAGTCGCACGCAGGGCCCGGGGGGGGGGGGGGGGGGGGCGCGGCGCGGGCGCCCCGCCCCCCCC
>NZ_JBHYTK010000307.1:0-2832 GCF_042749255.1 Streptomyces sp. NPDC059524
GGCATTTCAGGGGCGCGGGGCTGTGTCCGTCAGCGGCTCCGCCGCAGGGCGCGACCAGCCCCCACCGGAGCCGCGGACGCCCGCGAGACGGCAAGGTCACCCCCGGAACGCGATCCCGCCGAGCACATCCGTCGCGGCCCGGTCCAGGAGCACCGCCGACGCGACCCCCGCCGGGAGGACCCCGCGCTCGACCTCGGCCACGAGCGACCCGACGGCCCGCCGGTGCCGGGCGAAGGCGTACCGGGACACGCCGCGCCCCCGGTCCCGCTGACCGGCGAGCGCCGTCCCCTCCGGCACGTCGAGCAGCAGCAGATGAACGGAGACCCCGCGCCGGCGTGCCGTCCGCGTCACCCACCTGCGCACCCACGCCTGCGTCCCGCAGTCGTGCACGACGACACTGGCCCCGGACCGCATGGCCCGCCGCAGCCCCGCGTAGTGCGCGATCCGCACCAGCGGCCGGTACACGGCGTACGGCACCCAGCGCGGCACCCGGGCGGCCCAGCGCTCACGGGTGTCCTGGGAGTCGATGCCGATCACGGTGACGGCCCGCCGCATCAGCGTGGACTTTCCGCTGCCGGGCAGCCCCGAGAGCACGACGAGATCCCCCGCCGCGAACGCGATCCGGCGCGGGGTCCGGCCCTCCCGCCCCCGCAGATCCCGCACCGAGCGCTGACGCGGTATCCGCACCCGCTGCGCCGCCGCGGCCCCTGTCGTCGCGTACGCCGCCGCGACTGCCTTGTGCACCGTGATCGTCCTCCCCGCTCCGGTCACGCCACTCTTGCCCGCCAAGTGTAAAGAGACGGTAATGCCCCACAAGGGGTTTCCCCGTTCGACGGGCATGCAATGATGTGCGCGCAAACTGCATACCGGCCGCTTGAATCCGCGCGGGAGAGTTCCGGGTCACCCCGGACGCCGAAGGAGCAAGTTCCTCCCTTGAATCTCTCAGGCCCCGTACCGCGCGGGCGAGGCAGATCTGAAAAGCGGGCCGCCTTCTGACGTACGGCGGTCCCACCCAAGGTGCAAGCCCCTCGGGGCGAACCTCTCAGGTTCCGATGACAGATGGGGAGGACCTCCTTCGGAGACCTCTTGCCATCGCCGTCACGCCCGGGAGCACCCGCCATGACCCGTACCACCGCCCTCGACGCCCTGCACCGCTCGCTGGGCGCCACGATGACCGACTTCGCCGGCTGGGACATGCCGCTGCGGTACGCCAGCGAGCGTGACGAGCACAACGCGGTGCGCACCGCGGCCGGCTTGTTCGACCTCTCCCACATGGGCGAGATCACGGTCACGGGCCCGCAGGCGGTCGACCTGCTCAACCGCGCGCTCGTCGGCAACATCGGCTCCGTCGGCGTCGGCCGCGCCCGCTACACGATGATCTGTCGCGAGGACGGCGGCATCCTCGACGACCTGATCGTCTACCGCCTCGGCGAGACCGAGTACATGGTCGTCGCCAACGCGGGCAACGCCCAGATCGTGCTCGACGCCCTCACCGAGCGCGCCGCCGGCTTCGACGCCGAGGTCCGCGACGACCGCGACGCGTACGCGCTGATCGCCGTGCAGGGTCCGAACTCCCCCGCCATCGTGAAGTCCGTCACGGACGCCGACCTGGACGGGCTCAAGTACTACGCGGGTCTGCCGGGCACGGTCGCCGGCGTCGAGGCCCTCATCGCGCGCACCGGCTACACGGGCGAGGACGGCTTCGAGCTGTTCGTCGCCCCGGCCGACGCCGAGAAGCTGTGGCAGGCGCTGACCGAGGCGGGCGCCGAGTACGGCCTGGTCCCCTGCGGCCTGTCCTGCCGCGACACGCTGCGCCTGGAGGCGGGCATGCCGCTGTACGGGCACGAGCTGACCACGGACCACACCCCGTTCGACGCCGGCCTGGGCCGCGTCGTGAAGTTCGAGAAGACCTCGCACGGCGACGACTTCATCGGCCACGACGCGCTCAAGGACGCCGCCGCGAAGGCCGAGGCGAACCCGCCGCGCAAGCTCGTCGGCCTGATCGCCGAGGGCCGCCGGGTGCCGCGCGCCGGCATGGCAGTGGTCGCCGACGGCCAGGTCGTCGGCGAGGTCACCTCCGGCGCCCCGTCGCCCACCCTGGGCAAGCCGATCGCCATCGCCTACGTCGACGCGGCGCACGCCGAGCCCGGCACGGCCGGTGTCGGCGTGGACATCCGCGGCACGCACGAGCCGTACGAGGTCGTCGCGCTCCCGTTCTACAAGCGTCAGAAGTAGTCCCGCCCGATCCCCTCGGGCGTCCTACGCGCCCCTCTGTCACCAGCACCTTCCCGCGTACAGGAGAATTCGCACCATGAGCAACCCCCAGCAGCTGCGTTACAGCAAGGAGCACGAGTGGCTGTCGGCCGTCGAGGACGGCGTCGCCACGGTCGGTATCACGGAGCACGCGGCCAACGCGCTCGGTGACATCGTGTTCGCCCAGCTCCCCGAGGTCGGCGACACCGTCACCGCGGGCGAGAGCTGCGGCGAGCTGGAGTCCACCAAGTCGGTCTCCGACCTGTACTCCCCCGTCACCGGTGAGGTCGTCGCGGCCAACCAGGACGTCGTCGACGACCCGGCCCTGGTGAACTCGGCCCCCTTCGAGGGCGGCTGGCTGTTCAAGGTCCGCGTCTCCGAGGAGCCGTCCGACCTGCTCACCGCCGACGAGTACACCGAGTTCTCCGGGAGCTGACCCCTGATGTCCGTACTGAACCAGTCCCTGCACGAGCTCGACCCGGACGTCGCCGCCGCTGTCGACGCCGAGCTGAAGCGTCAGCAGTCGACCCTGGAGATGATCGCGTCGGAGAACTTCGCTCCGGTCGCCGTCATGGAGGC
>NZ_JBHYTK010000308.1:0-2766 GCF_042749255.1 Streptomyces sp. NPDC059524
CCGCGCGGGCGCGCCCCCCCCCGCGGCGGCTAACCCCGGGGGCGGGCGCTCTCCCGTTCAGGTGGCCTGTTCCGGAACGGTCAGGCCGAGTCCCGGGACGAGCACGTCCGTCACGAAGCGGACCAGATATTCCGCGTCGGCGTCGCGTCCTTCCAGGACGGGGCGGCTGCGCATGACTCCGAAGAGCTGCGCGCCCAGGTAGGGCAGCATCGGGTGGCCGGGATCGATCTCGCCGCGCGCCACGGCCCGCTCGACCATCTCCGCGATCGACGCGAGCTCCGGCTCGACGAGCGCCTCGCGCAGCGCGGCCTTCAGCTCGTCGTCCTGGAGCGCGGCGTGACCGAGGGCCTGCATCAGCGCGGTGTCGCGCTTGCCCTGGCCCGCCGCGTTGCGCGCGGCCACGATCAGGTCGCCGGCCAGCGATCCGGTGTCGGCGGAGAAGAACTTGACGCAGCGGCCCGCCCGCAGCGCGGCCGCCACCATCTGCGGCTTCGTCTTCCACTGCCGGTAGAGCGTGGACTTGCTGCAACAGGCCTGGGCGGCGACGCCCTCCATGGTGAAGGCGTCGTAGCCGTGCGCGCGCAGCTGGTCGAGGACCGCGTCGTAGAGCTCCTGCGCCCGCTCGGGCGTGATCTTGGAACGGCGCGAGCTCGTGGGTCCGCCGGTGGTGGCCCGTTCTCGCGTCGTCATGACTCTGCTCTCCTCGCCCGCTCGCGGTGGTGGCGGCCTCTGCTGCCGACATGTCGATGAGATCACATCAGCTATCGATACGCCAGTGTACCGGTACGCCGCCGTATCGGTACACTGGCGTATCGGTACGCGGACGTATCGCACAACTCATTCGTCACGAAAAGAGGCCGGGGGATGACTTCCCTTACCGAGCCTGCCGAACCGGAGCCGGACCCTCGCGCTTCCCGACCGCCCCTGGTCCGCGAGCTCCTGCTGGTCGTAGGACTCTTCCTCGTCTACAAGTTCGGACGGCAGCTGGCCAACGGCCACACCGCCGAGGCCTTCCACAACGCCGACCGTGTGTGGAGCCTCGAGCGCGCCCTCCGGCTGCCGGGCGAGGGGGGCGTCCAGGGCGTGCTCCTCGACAGCGACGCGCTGGTGCACGCCGCGAACGTCTACTACGCGACCGTGCACTTCCCGGCGACCCTGGCGTTCCTGGTCTTCCTCTACCTGCGCCGCCCGCGCCACTACGTGTGGTCACGCCGCGTGCTCGCCGCGCTGACGGCGGCGGCGCTCGTGCTGCACCTCTCGTTCCCGCTGGCCCCGCCCCGGATGCTGCCGGCCGCGCACCTCGTGGACACCGCGCAGGTCTTCGGGCCCTCGGTCTACGCGGCGCGGCCGGACACCGACACGATGGCCAACCAGTTCGCGGCCATGCCCTCGCTGCACTTCGGCTGGGCCCTGATGGTCGCGATCGGCCTCATCGCCGCGACCCGCTCGCGCTGGCGCTGGCTCTGGCTGCTGCACCCGCTGCTGACCCTGCTCGTGGTCGTCGGCACGGCGAACCACTACTGGCTGGACGCTCTCGTGGCCACGGCGCTGCTCGCGGTCGCGCTGGCCGCGCTGCGGATGCCGGCCGCGGTCACCGCGCCGCGCCTGCGCCGCCACCTGCTGCCCGCCCCGGCCCACCCGGCGTTCCCGGCCCCCCTGCACGGGTCCGGCACCCCGGCGCCCTGGTCCGCGCACGCCGCTTTCCGCACCCCGCCCGACTCCCTGACCGCCGCCCAGGTCCTGGACCGGGCCCGGATCCCCGTCCAGGTCACAGCGGGTTCCACCTCGGCGGCGACCACTCCCCCGCCCGTCCCGACAGGAGCCCGCCGATGAGCGCCACCCTGCTCGCCGTCGCCCTCTCGCTCGTCTCCGCCGTGGCCTACGCGGCGGCGGCCGTGGCCCAGGAGCGGCTCGCGGCCCGTACCACGGGTGCCGGCGCCGGCGTGTGGCGGCTGCTCGGCACCGGTTCCTGGTGGTGGTCGGTGTCGCTCAACGCCTCGGCGGCCCTGCTGCACGTGGCCGCGCTCAAGTTCGGACCGCTGACCCTGGTGCAGCCGCTCGGCGCGCTCACGCTGGTCGCGGCCGTGCCGCTGGGCGCCCGGCTCGCGGGGCGGCGGGTCACCGCGGGCGAATGGCGCGGCACCGCCCTGACCCTGGCCGGTCTGGCGGCGCTGCTGGTGACGGCGACGGGCCCGGCGCCCGACGACACGCTCGCGCTGCCCGAGGCGCTCGCGGTGGCGGGGGCGACGGCGGCGCTCATCGGCTTCCTGGCCCGGCGCGGCGCCCGGCCCGGGCTGCGGCACGCCACGGCGTCCGGCCTGGCCTCGGGGGTGGCGTCCGCGCTGACGCAGACCGTGACGGTGGCGGCGACGGACCGCTCGGGGCCGCCGCTCGACGCGCGGGTGATCGTGGTGGCGCTGCTGGTGGCGGCGTTCGCGGCGGGCGGCCTGCTGCTGTCGCAGACCGCGTACCGGGGCGGGCTCGGCGCGCCGCTGGCGATGGTGACGCTGGCGAACCCGGTCGCGGCGGCGCTCATCGGGCTCTCGCTCCTGGGCGAGCGGCTGCAGGGCGGGATCGCCGGTCTGGCGCTCGCGCTGGCCGGTGCGGTGCTCGCGGCCCGGGGCGTGGTCCTGCTGACCCGCTCGGCGGTGCCGACGGCGCCGGGTCCCGTGCCCACGGGGCCCGAGCCGGACGGGGCCCTGGCCGCGGTCGTGCCGCTGCCGGTCCGGGCAGAGCCCGAACCGGTCGTCCTGCGGGCGTCCTGAC
>NZ_JBHYTK010000309.1:0-2761 GCF_042749255.1 Streptomyces sp. NPDC059524
CCCGGACCCCACAACCGGGCGGCGGGCGGTGTCATGTCCGGGCGGCGGCGGGCTCCGGACGTCACCAGATGAGGACGCCGCCCCCGATCTCCAGCGCCTTGTGACAGCTCGCCTCGATGATGCGCAGCCGGTGCGCGATCTGCTCCCGGTGCTCCTCGACATCGCGCGGACACCGCGTCCCGTGCGCCACCTCGTCCAGACGCTCCCGCACGAGCGCGACCTCGTCCAGCAGCCGCGGCACCTGGTCCGGCTCGGCGTACAGATCGTCCTCGGCGAGCAGTGGCAGCAGCCGGGCGCCCAGGGAGCGCACCTTGTCGGAACCCCACACCGTCGTGCGCCAGGACTCGAAGCCGCCCGACTGATAGACGTCGTCGGGGACGTCGAGGATGTGCAGGGTCCCGTCCGGGTCGCGGACGAACACGTCCACCAGAAGACTCATGGCGGCAGTGCAGCACCACGAGGGCTGTCGCGGCCAGGGAATTACGCGGTGCGGCTCAGGCCGTCAGCCGGGGCAGCACGCTCTCGCAGTACAGCTGCAGGGAGCGCCAGCCCTCGTCGATCGGCATGCCGCCCGACAGCGGGTGCAGCACGTAGTTGTCGAGTCCCTGGGCGACGCACTCGTCCGGCGTGAGGATGCGGTAGACGCCCTCGGCACGCAGCTCCTCGACCGTCGTCGCGCCCGAGCGCACCGCCGACTTGATGTCCTGCGACTGCCAGGACGCGTACGTGCGCGCCTCGTGCAGGAAGTGCTCGCCGTGCTCGGCCCAGGTGCGGTCCGGGTCCTCCGACAGGTGCAGCAGCGGGGTCGTCTCACCGGGCATCATCGTCCAGCCCTCGGTGCCGTACTCGGCCAGCCGCTCCTTGTAGTACAGCTCCAGCTCCGGCAGATGGGCGCTGGGGAAGAACGGCAGGCCGAGCCGGGCCGCGCGGCGCGCCGCCGCCTGCGAGGAACCGCCCACCAGAAGCAGCGGATGGGGCTGTGTGAAGGGACGCGGGGTGACGCGCACGCGCCGCCCGCGGAAGGTGAACTCCTCGCCCGTCCACGCCGCGAGCAGCGTCTCCAGCAGTTCGTCCTGGAGCCTGCCGCGCCGCTTCCACTCCACGTCGAACTGCGCGTACTCCTCGGGGCGGTACCCGATTCCCGCCACCGTGACCAGCCGGCCGCCGCTCACCAGGTCAAGCACGGCGATGTCCTCGGCGAGCCGCAGCGGATCGTGCAGCGGGCCGATGATCGCCGAGACCGTGACCGCGATCCGCCGTGTGGCGCCGAACACCGCCCCCGCGAAGGTGAAGGGGGAGGGCAGCCAGTTGTTGGCGACCCCGTGGTGCTCCTCGGTCTGCACCGTGTCGACGCCCCGGTCGTCGGCGTACGCCGCCATCTCCACCGCCGCCTTGTAGCGCGCGCTGAGCGACTCGGGTGTGCCGGCCGGATCGACCAGGTTGAACCGTACGACGGAGACGGGCATCGAAAAGTCCCCCTTCACGCGGGCTCGTGTGAAGGGGGACGTTAGCTGACGGTGCGTCAGACGGCCAGGGCCTCGGCGCTCTCGGTCTCGTCCGGCGCCGTGGTCGTGTCGGCCGGCTTGGGCAGCACCAGGTACAGCAGGCCCGAGACGACGATCGTGACGACCCAGCCGAGTCCGTACTCGCCCAGGAAGTTGTTCGAGGCGAGCGGGCCGGAGAACCAGTCCGAGGACGTGAACAGCAGGCCCGCGACCAGGCCGAGCGCCCAGGCGATGACGGCGGCGGGGGAGAAGCCGCCCTTGTACCAGTAGGCGCTGGAGCGCGTCGTGTCGATCAGTGCCGCGGCGTCGTAGTGCTTGCGCGTGAACATGTCCGCGCCGAAGACGCCGACCCAGGCGGAGAACGCGACCGCGAGCAGCGACAGGAAGGCGATGAACGAGCCCATGAAGCTGGTCGCGACGAGCATCAGGATCGCGCCGAAGATCAGCGAGATCAGCGCGTTGATCGACACAGCCCAGTGGCGCGGGACCTTGAAGCCGAGCGTCTGAGCGGTGAAGCCCGCCGAGTACATCGACATCGCGTTGATCAGCAGCATGCCGACCAGGGCGATCAGCAGGTACGGCACCGCGATCCACAGGGGCAGGAAGTCGCCCAGGAAGGAGACGGGGTCGGCGGCTGAGGCCAGATCCGGCGTCGACACGGCCATCACGGCACCCATGAGGACCATCGGCAGAACCACGATGCCGGCGCCGCCGATCGAGTTCCGAACGATCGCGGCGGCCGAGGCCGTGCGCGGCAGGTAGCGCGTGAAGTCGGGGGAGGTCGGGATCCAGCTGACGCCACCGGCGGCGATCATGCCGATGCCCGCCACCATCAGGGACGTCGAACCGGCCGGCTGGTGGAAGACCTTCGACCAGTCGGTGTCGACGATCAGGTAGATCAGCACCAGGACGGAGAAGACCCCGAAGAGGTACGTCGCGTACTTGTTGCACTTCTGCACGGCGTTGATGCCGAGGCCCGAGATGGCGAACGTGGCCACCACGAAGAGCAGAAGGGTGACGATCACCAGGAAGTTGTTCTGCTTGATGCCGAAGAGGATGTCCAGCACGGTGAGCACCGCGTAGGCACCCGTCACCGCGTTGATCGTCTCCCAGCCCCAGCGGGCGACCCAGATCAGCGAGCCGGGCAGCAGATTGCCGGGGGGGGGGGAGGACACGCGGGCCCGGGGCCGGCCCGGGGGGGCGGCCCCCCGGGCGGCCGTGGCGCTCCAGCCCCCGCGCCCCCCCGCGAACACCGG
>NZ_JBHYTK010000310.1:0-2535 GCF_042749255.1 Streptomyces sp. NPDC059524
CCCCCGGAGGGGGCGGGAGGGTGGGAGAAGGGGGCGGGCCAACGAGAGGTGCCGAGTAACACGAGTTGCCGGGCCGGAGACGAGAGACGCTGGCCCGGAGAGCCCGGAGAGCCCGGAGAGCCCGGAGAGCCCGGAGAGCCCGGAGAGCCCGGAGAGCCCAGAGAGCTCGAAGTTCGGGGAGTCCGGGGAGTCCGGAGAGGGTGTGTCGGGGGAGTTGGGTTGAGGGGCGGGGCCCCGTGAGGGGGCGCTACGGGTGGGGACCCGGAGATGTAGGGGTGGGCTCAACTTCCTGGACAGGGCCGATGATCAACCGCCGGAGGCGCCCGGTACTGTTCCGCCGCATGACCCACACGGAACCATCACGCACCCAGCCCCAAAGTCAGGCCGAGGCGGGCCCCCGCACCCTGATCCCCACCGACCGCACCCGCCTGCGCCGCATGAAGGAGAAGGCCCGCTTCGAGCGCTCGGAGCTCGAGGCGATCCTCGACGCCGGTTTCGTCTGCCACCTCGGTGTCATGGTCGACGGCGTCCCCATGGTCGTACCGACCGTCTACGGACGGGACGACGACCACCTCTATTTCCACGGCTCCGTCGCCAGCCGCAGCCTCGCCGCCGACCCGGACGCGACGATATGCGTCACCGTCACCCACGTCGACGCCCTCGTCCTGGCCCGCTCCGTGTTCGAGCACAGCGTCAACTACCGCTGCGCGATGATCTACGGCACCCCGCGCAAGGTCACCGACGACGCCGAGAAGACCGAGGGCCTGCGCATCCTCACCGAGCACACGGCCCCGGGCCAGTGGGACTACGCCCGCCGCCCCAGCCGCAAGGAACTCGCCGCGACCACCCTCCTCGCCCTTCCTCTGGACGAGGCCTCCGTCAAGATCAGCGACGGCCCTCCGGACGACGGCGACTCGCCCGACGCCGAGCTCGGTCTGTGGGCCGGGGTCCTGCCCCTGAGCTCCCGCTGGGGCGCCCCCACCGCGGATCCGGCCCTCCCTGTGGGCATCGCGGCGCCGGCCCACATCACGGCCCGAGCGGGGACCCGCCAGGGCTGAGGGACAACCGGGGGCATACCGTGAGAGGTCGAAGCACGGCCCGGCAGCGAACGAGGAGTGGGTGTACGGGATGGACGGGATGGCCGACAAGGCGGAGAGCCGCACGGCACTGGTCGAGGACCTGATGGAGCGCTTCCCGCACGTTCCGAAGGAGGCGGTCTTCAAGGAGGACCTGCTCCGCGGCGGCGTCGCGTTCGACCCGTCGGCGCTCAGCGACAACGAAGGCGGCGAGGTCAAGCCCAAGTCGTACTTCATCTTCTCGTTCGACCACGGCACGCTCCCGGAGCTCGGCGAGGCCGCCCTGCGCCGCCCGCCGGAGGAGATCGTCCTCACCGGCGGCCCCTACGACCTGCGCCGCACGGTCGTCTCGGTCCGCGTGAACCCGTCCTCCCCGTACCGCGTCGCGGCCAACGAGGACGGCATGCTCGGCCTCTACCTCGACGGCAAGCGCATCGCCGACGTGGGCGTCCCCCCGATGCCGGAGTACTACCGCCACAAGCTCTCGAACGGGAAGTCGGTCATGGAGGTGGCCCCGACCATCCAGTGGGGCTACCTGATCTACCTGACCGCCTTCCGCGTCTGCCAGTACTTCGGCGCCAAGGAGGAGTGCCAGTACTGCGACATCAACCACAACTGGCGCCAGCACAAGGCGGCCGGCCGCCCGTACACGGGCGTGAAGGACGTCGACGAGGTGCTGGAGGCGCTCTCGATCATCGACCAGTACGACACCGCGAAGTCCTCCACCGCGTACACCCTCACCGGCGGCGCGATCACGTCCAAGGTGCAGGGCCTGGACGAGGCGGACTTCTACGGGCGCTACGCGAAGGCCATCGAGGAGCACTTCCCGGGCCGCTGGATCGGCAAGGTCGTCGCCCAGGCGCTGCCGAAGGACGACGTCCAGCGCTTCAAGGACTACGGCATCCAGATCTACCACCCCAACTACGAGGTGTGGGACGAGTACCTGTTCAAGATGTACTGCCCGGGCAAGGAGCGGTACGTCGGCCGCGACGAGTGGCACAAGCGGATCCTCGACTCGGCCGACATCTTCGGCGCGCGCAACGTGATCCCGAACTTCGTGGCCGGCGTCGAGATGGCCGAGCCCTTCGGCTTCAAGACGGTCGACGAGGCCATCGCCTCCACGACCGAGGGGCTGCGCTTCTTCATGTCGCAGGGCATCACCCCGCGCTTCACGACCTGGTGCCCCGAGCCGACGACCCCGCTCGGCAAGGCGAACCCCGCGGGGGCGCCGCTGGAGTACCACATCCGGCTGCTCGACGCGTACCGCTCCACGATGGACGAGTTCGGTCTCTCGTCCCCGCCCGGTTACGGCCCCGCCGGCGCCGGCCGCGCGGTCTTCTCCGTGAGCTCCTTCATGGACAGCCTCGCCCCGAACACGGAGTCGGTCGAGATCTGACCCTGGCCCCGCGCCCCTGGGAGGCTGCGCGCAGCGCATGCCTCCCAGGGGCGCGGGGAACTG
>NZ_JBHYTK010000311.1:0-2430 GCF_042749255.1 Streptomyces sp. NPDC059524
GCCGAGTCGTACAGCTCGGGGACCTCTTCCAGGGTGCGGGCCACCTTCAGACCGCGCCCGCCGCCACCGAACGCGGCCTTGATCGCGATCGGCAGGCCGTGCTCCTCGGCGAACGCCACGACCTCGTCGGCCCCGGAGACCGGGTCGGGGGTGCCCGCGACGAGCGGGGCACCGGCACGCTGCGCGATGTGCCGGGCGGCGACCTTGTCACCCAGGTCCCGGATCGCGTGCGGCGGCGGACCGATCCAGATCAGCCCCGCGTCCAGCACGGCCTGGGCGAACTCGGCGTTCTCCGACAGGAACCCGTAACCGGGATGGATCGCGTCCGCCCCCGAGTCCTTGGCGGCCTGCAGCACCTTGGCCATGTCGAGATAACTGGTGGCCGGGGTGTCACCACCCAGCGCGAAGGCCTCGTCGGCCGCGCGGACGTGCAGAGCGTCCCGATCCGGATCGGCGTAGACAGCAACGCTCGCGATCCCGGCATCCCGGCACGCCCGGGCAACGCGGACAGCGATTTCGCCACGGTTGGCGATGAGCACCTTGCGCACGATGGCTCCCTCCTTGAAACAAGCCGAGTTTAGGGACTGCCGACACGGCACTTCGACCCGTCCCCAATGGTGACCTTGCCCACACGGAGCGTGACTCGAGGCGCGCTCGGCCCCCGAAATCCCTTGTCGTGCCTGGATGTGCGAGATCCCTGGGGACAACCCTAGCCCTGGCGTGTGGTCAAGGTCTCTGTGAGACGGCTCCCCGGCCCGTCGGCTTTCTTTGTGGAGTCCCTACGAATGGCCCAACGATTCTTTGCCTTGGGCAGAACCCTTGTCCCGAGGTTTACCCGTTAGTAGCGTTCGCGAGGCAGTGAACATACTCGGGGTAACAGTCGGTGGAAGTGGGTGGGACCGGTGGCGCGCAGGCCGGTGGCGTGGGTGGCCGCGATCGTTCTGATCGCGGAGGCGCTCGGGATCGTTTTCCTGAACTGGTTCCTGGGCCTGGTGGTCGACCGGCAGGACATGTCGCTCGCGGGCCTCGACCCGCGCGCCATGTCGATCGGCGCGTGGGTCGCGGGCGGTCTGTTCGGTCTCTACCTGGTGCTGTGCGCGCTCGTCCTCGTACGGGCCGCCGTACGGGATCGGGCGCCGGGCGGCTTCGGGCGGATCCTGCTGATCAGCGCGGCCGTGGTGCACGGGCTGCTCGGCGCGTTCTCGATCGGCCTGGTGGGCTGGCTCGCCTTCGTCTTCATGATGGTCGTGCTCGCCCTGATCGTGCTGACCCTGGTCGCGTACGACCGCCACGAGAACGGCGCGGCGGACGGTCCCGCCGCACCTCCGGCTAGTTCGTCCCCGGAGCCCACAACTCCGTGATGCCGACGCCCAGTCGGGCGAGCAGGCGGCGCAGCAGCGGCAGCGAGAGCCCGATGACGTTGCCGTGGTCGCCGTCGATGCCGTCGATGAACGGCGCCGAGAACCCGTCGAGGGTGAAGGCGCCCGCCACGTGCAGCGGCTCGCCCGTGGCGACGTAGGCGGCGATCTCCGCGTCGCTCGGCTCGCCGAAGCGCACCACCGTGGAGGCGGTGCCGGACGCGTACCGGCCGGAGACCGTGTCGTACACGCAGTGGCCGGTCTGGAGGGTGCCGGCGCGGCCGCGCATGGCCTTCCAGCGGGCCGTGGCCTCCTCGGCGTCGGCCGGCTTGCCGAGCGCCTCGCCGTCCAGGTCGAGCACCGAGTCGCAGCCGATCACGACGGCGCCGTGCGCCTCGGGCTTCGCGGCGACGACGGAGGCCTTGGCCTCGGCGAGGGCGAGGGCCAGTTCGGCCGGGGTCGGTGCGGTCACGGCGTCCTCGTCGACCCCGCTGACGATCACCTCGGGCGCGAAGCCGGATTGACGCAGCAGGCCCAGACGGGCGGGGGACTGTGAGGCCAGGATGAGGCGGCGCTGAGCGGTCATGCCGGTCAGGTTAGTGCCGTACGCGGCCGGGTCGCGCCCGCGCTCACAGCAGACCGAGCACGACCATCGCCACGACCATGGCAAGCGCGAGCACGAGGCCCGCGCGGCGCAGCATCTCCTGCGTCTCGCGCAGCTCCTCGGTGGGCTCGTCCTCGGGGTCTGACCACAGCACGCCACCGATACTGCTGGTCGCGCTTGCGGGGCGCCTGAGTACGCGTACTCAGCCGCCCCGGTACGGAAGGACTAATTCCCCCGGGGCCCGGCCGGGCTAGCCGGGCCAGTACGTGCGCGACCAGGTCGTCGGGCCCGGGGCCGGGAGGCGGGGCCGGGCGATCCGGCCCGGGTGGGCCCAGGCGTCCGGCTCCACCGCGGCGGCGGGGGCGTCGGAGACCGCGGCGGCGCGGGCGCGGACGACGGCGAGGGCGGCGGCGAGTTCTTCGGGGGTCGGGTTGCCCCGTACGACCTTGATCACCATGCTGCGGCTCC
>NZ_JBHYTK010000312.1:0-2414 GCF_042749255.1 Streptomyces sp. NPDC059524
CCCCTGAAATGCATGGCGCTTCGCGCCGCATTTCCCCGATGGAGATCGCGCACGAAGTGCGCATCTCCAGGGGCGCGGGGAACTGCGCGAGAAGCCCCACCGGGCCCGCGGATCAGGACGAAGGGTCGGAGTTGCGGCGGGCGATCACCCGGTACGCGTTCGCGTAGGGGCTCCGGGAGATCAGGGGGGCCAGGGCACGGTCGGCGACCCGCGCCGACAACAGGGCCGGGACACTCGCCCGGGTCAGCACAGAACGCACCCGCCGCTGGACCTCGGTCGGCGCCGAGGTCCGCCAGGGCTCGTCGGCCCGGGGCGACCACCGCTCCAGGAACAGCGCACAGGCCGCCGTCAGATCCCGCGGCACGTGCGCCGCCCGCCGGTCGACCCCCACGACGGTGAAGCCCAGCGCCGCCAGCTCGGCCCGCAGATTGGCGAGCGGGATGAAGTGCAGGTGCTGCGGCTGGAAGTACGAGACCCACCAGCGCCCGAGCAGATGCGCGTAGCGGCACTCCGGGTCGGGCAGTTCGAGCAGGAGGTGACCGCCGGGCCGCAGCACGCGCCGCGCGGCCCGCAGCTCGGCGCGCGGGTCCGGGGTGTGTTCGAGGTGGTGGAGCATGCTGAGCGCGTCGTACCGCCCGGCGAGCCGCGGCACGAGATCCGCGAGCCGCCCCTCGTGGGCCTCGTCGACCCGTCCCTCGCGCCGCGCCTCGGCGATCCCGGCCCCGACGTCGGCCCCGTCGAACGCGGTGTAGGGCAGTTCCTCGCGGGCGGCGGCGGGGAACTCCCCGCGTCCGGTGCCGACGTCGAGCCAGCTCTCGGGTTCGATGTACCGCGCGACGGCGCGGGCCCGCTCGCGGTGGCGGGCGGTGTCGCCGCGGGCGCCCGGGACGCGGCGCACGTGTTCGGCGCGCAGCCCGTCGTAGAAGTCGCGGTAGTAGAAGTCGAGGCCCTCGGGGGTCAGCCGCGGGTTCTGGAAGGAGTGGGCGCAGGCCCGGCACTGGTCGACGGTGAAGCTGCCGGGCTTGTGCTGGAGGAGGTCGGTGGTGCGCAGCCGGGTGCGCAGCTGTGTGGAGCCGCACCAGGGGCAGTCGGGGCGGCGCGGTTCGTGGAAGCGCTCGGTGCCCTGGGCGAGCTCGCTGAGGTAGGCGGGGCGGCGCTCGGCCACCACCTGGGCCGTGGTACGACAATCCGACACAAACCGGAACGTAAAGGATCGGGAAGGGCGATGCAATGACGCTGTGAAGCCGGTGCGTCGCCCGCCCGGCGGCAGGGCTCGGCGGGGCCGGTACTGTTCGGCGAATGAGCTCGCTGAATCTCGACGACTTCACCGATCTGATCGAGCGCCCCGACGGCGGGACCCGCCGTGACGCCGAGGAGCGCAGGGCACGGCAGGCCGTGCCGCCCGGCGCCCTCGGCCGCCTCGACGAACTGGGCGAATGGCTCTCGGCCGCCCAAGGTGCCGTGCCCGTGCGGCCGGTGGCCCGGCCGCGCGTGGTCGTGTTCGCGGGCGACCACGGGGTCGCCGAGCTCGACGTGTCCAAGCGGCCCGCGGGCAGCGCCACGGAACTGGTGCGCGAGCTCGTCGAGGGCGCGTCCGCGAGCGCGGTCCTCGCCCGGCGGCTCGACGTGGGCGTACGGGTCGTCGACCTGTCCCTGGACTGCGAGCCGGACGCGCTGCCGAAGGGCGTCGAGGACCGCCGGGTGCGGCGCGGCTCCGGACGCATCGACATCGAGGACGCGCTCACCCTGGAGGAGACGGAGGCCGCGTTCCGCGCGGGCATGGCCGTCGCCGACGAGGAGGCGGACTCCGGTACGGACCTGGTGGTGCTCGGCGACCTCAGCGTGGGCGGCACGACGGCGGCGGCCACGCTGATCGCGGCGCTGTGCGGCACGGACGCGTCGGTCGTCACGGGGCGCGGCGGCGACCCCATCGACGACCTGGCGTGGATGCGCAAGTGCGCGGCCGTGCGGGACGCCCTGCGGCGGGCGCGGCCGGTGCTCGGCGACCAGTTGCAGCTCCTGGCGACGGTCGGCGGGGCGGATCTGGCCGCCGCGACCGGGTTCCTGTTGCAGTGCGCGGTGCGGCGCACGCCCGTGATCCTTGACGGGGTCGTCTCGGCGGCCGCCGCGCTCGTGGGGCAGCGGGTCGCGTTCCGGGCGCCCGACTGGTGGCTCGCGGGGCATGCGAGCGGGGAGCCGGCGCAGGCCAAGGCGCTCGACCGGATGGCGATGGACCCGCTGCTCGATCAGGGGGTCCGGCTGGGCGGGGCCACCGGTGGGCTGTTGGCCCTGCCGCTGGTGCAGGCCGCCGCGTCCCTCGCGGCCGAACTGCCTGAACTGCCCGAGCTGCCTGAACCGCCGCTCGAGAGCTGAGCGTCCCGACAAGCCGCGGGCGCGTCCGCTCCCCCACGAGC
>NZ_JBHYTK010000313.1:0-2308 GCF_042749255.1 Streptomyces sp. NPDC059524
CGTCGCCGCGTCAGGCGCCGTCGTCGCCCGTGCGGCGCCGCGCGAGGTGGTAGGCGGTGGCCAGCGAGCCCAGGATCAGGGCCGAGCCGAGGCCGATCTCCTTCATGTCGAGACCGCCGAGGCTGCCGCCGATCCCGGCCCGCACGCCGTGCCCCTGATGGATCGGCTCGGGGGTGGGCTCAATGGGTCTGCCGCCCGCGACCGTGAGGTGCAGGGTCCGCGTCGGGCCGCGCTTGCACGAGAAGGTGACGGGATAGACGGCGCCCGGCTTGGCGTCCCAGTCGATCGTCGCGCTCGCCGAGCCGCCGCCCTTGCCGATCGAGACCGTGTCGAAGATCCCGGCGGTGACCTCGGTGCGGCGCTCGCAGCCGTGCGAGGTGAGAGTGATCTGCCCGCCGGCGGCGACCGTCGTGGGCGTGATGCCGACCCGGAACGTGTCGGAGTCGCCCGCCGCGGCCGGCAGGGCCGTCAGCGACAGGGCGGTCAGGCAGAGAGCGGCGGCCGAAGCGGTACGTATCGCGCGCATGGGAGATCCTCCGGGTCCACGAGGGGCAGCCGCGGACCGGTTCCGCGTACTACTGGGGACAAGCACCTCGATGCCCGAAACGCTAGGGACACGCCGTGCGGCGCGCGATCGGTGTCGTACGAACGGGGCAACGCGTGTGGGCCGGTCAGGGGAGGTCGGCGCGGACTGACGGCCCGTCGGTCCCCGCCGCGTGCCACACGTGCGGACCCGCGCCGCGCCACTCCACGAGGTGCGGGTCGTCCAGCGTCGTGTCCGCCTCGCCGAGCCCGGCCCGGCGCAGCAGCTCCGTCAGATCCCGGTCGCTGTGGGCCAGCCCCACCGGACGCCCGCGCACGGTGACGTGCCGGCCGCCCTCCGGCGCGGGCGGGTGGACGACGATGGGGGTCTGCCATGCGGTCATGCCCCCAGAGTGCTCCGTACGGCCCCGGGCCGCAGCCCGGAGCCGCCTCACCCGGCGCCGGGGAACAGCATCAGGAACGGTTCGGCCGTCGCCGCGACACCCCGGCTGTAGGGGGCGTCGAAGTCCCAGATGAGGAACAGCAGGAACGCGAACAGGGCGGAGAACAGCCCGGCCAGGATCAGCTCGCGCGGGGTGCGCCGGATCTGCAGCACGAAGATCATGCCGATCGTGACGAGCCCGCCGACGATCAGGCCGAACCAGACGACCCCCGGCATCGTCGCCCCGGTCGAGTCCGCCCGGGCGTTGCGGGCGTCGTCGGCCGCCGTCACCTGGTCGAGCAGCGGCTGATAGGCCTGGGCCTCGAAGTCGTTGCGCGGCTTGTAGTCGGTGACGTCGTGCCGCACCTGGTCGAGCAGTTCGGTGCCCCGGTCGGTGAGCTCACCCTTGGTGCGCATCGCGTGCCACTCGGTCGTCACGACATGGCTGACATACGTGTCGACATCCGCCCGGATCCGGGTGCGTACGTCCGCCGGGTACACCCGGACCCGTTCGTGGACCTCGTGCAGCGCCTGGGCCTCGTTGCGCACATGGTCCTGGGCCGCGCTGCGCGCCTCCCAGACCCCGGCGATGGCCAGACCCAGGACGATCGCGTACACCACGCCGATCATCATCGTCATGTACTCGATGACGTCGGGGGTCTCCGACGGGTCGTCGTCGTCGCCGATCCGGCGCTGTTGCAGCACCTGGACGACGAGGACCACGGCGCACACCGCGATCATCGCGAGGGCGAGTACAAGCCATTCCGACATCTCTTGTCTCCACAGAGGTCAGCGGGGGCGGAGCGCGGCGACCGCGAGCACGGCGGGCGCGGTGATGAGCAGGGTGAGCGTCACGAGCGACGGACCGCCGCTCGGGGGCGCGCGGTGCGCCTTCGGGCGGTAGGCCGGGTAGTGGACGGGCGTCGGGCTCGGCTTCGGCGGCGCCGACCGGGGCGGGGGCGGCTTCGGCTTCGGCTTGGGTACGGGCTTCGGCGGCGGCGGAGGCGGCGGCGGTGGGGGAGCAGGCTCGGGAGCATGGGTCGTCGGAGGGGGCGGCGGAGGCGGCGGAGGTGGTGGCGGGGGCGGCGGAGGTGGCGGCGGGGGAGGCGGGGGCTTGGGGGTGGGCTTCGGCGGTGGTTTCGGTGGCGGCGGGGTCGGTGACGGGCGGCACAGCGCGCCGGGGGCCCGCGCCCCCCCCCCCCCCCCCCCCCCCCCCCCCCCCCCCCCCCCGCCCCCCCCCCCCCCCCCCCGCCCCCCCCCCCCCCCCCCCCCCCCCGCGCCCCCGCCCCCCCGCGCGCCCCCGCCCCCGCGGTCGCGACCCCCCCCCGCGACCGCCACCGGCGC
>NZ_JBHYTK010000314.1:0-1971 GCF_042749255.1 Streptomyces sp. NPDC059524
GCGGGGCCGCCCCCCCCGCCCCACCCCCGGCGAGGTCCGGGACCGGCGCCCGCGCCACGGGGCGCCGGAACGTTCCGGCCGGTCGGCCAGGTGCGACCCGGGTGGGGCCCGGGCGTTCAGTAGACAACGGCTCTCGGTCATCCGCAGCCAGCGGGTCCCAGGCCGGCCCGAAGGACGCCCGGCCCCGATCCGCAGTGAAACGCGCTCGCTATGGTGGTCCCCTTGTGAACGAAGTGAAGGGGAACCTGTGAAAGACGGCGGTGGGCGCACGTTCGGCCCTCTGGGCACGGCCTTGGTGATCATCCCGACCTACAACGAGGCGGAGAACATCAAGACCGTCGTGGGCCGCGTCCGGGCCGCCGTGCCCGCGGCCCACGTGCTCGTCGCCGACGACAACAGCCCCGACGGCACCGGCAAGCTCGCCGACGAGCTCGCGGCCGCCGACGACCAGGTCCACGTCCTGCACCGCACCGGCAAGGAGGGCCTCGGCGCCGCCTATCTCGCGGGCTTCGCCTGGGGCATGGAGCACGACTACGGGGTCCTCGTCGAGATGGACGCCGACGGCTCCCACCAGCCCGAGGAACTGCCCCGGCTGCTCACCGCCCTCAAGGGCGCCGACCTCGTGCTCGGCTCGCGCTGGGTGCCCGGCGGGCGGGTCGTGAACTGGCCCAAGTCCCGGGAGTTCCTCTCGCGCGGCGGCTCCACGTACTCCCGGCTGGTGCTCGACGTGCCGATCCGGGACGTCACCGGCGGCTTCCGCGCCTTCCGCCGCGAGACCCTCGAGGGCCTCGGCCTCGACGACGTGGCCTCGCAGGGCTACTGCTTCCAGGTCGACCTCGCCCGCCGGGCCGTCAAGGCCGGCTATCACGTGGTCGAGGTGCCCATCACGTTCGTGGAGCGCGAACTGGGCGACTCCAAGATGAGCAAGGACATCGTCGTGGAGGCCCTGTGGCGCGTCACCGCGTGGGGCCTGGGGGAGCGCGTGGGCAAGGCCGTCGGCCGCCGCCCCGAGAGCCGCTGAGCGCCGTCCGGGCGTTTTTCGCGCTCGGCGATCTTGATCCCCCGCTTACGCCACTTGGACGCCGCCCCAGGCACACTGGGGGCATGACCACTGGCACTCCGCCCCGGCGCTCCCGGGTCCGCAGGTTCCTCCCGCTCGGCATCGCCGCCTGGGCGGTCCTCGAGGTCTGGCTGCTCATGCTGGTGGCCGGGGCGGCCGGAGGCTTCACGGTCTTCCTGGTCCTCGTGGCCGGCCTGGTCCTCGGCGCCGTCGTGATCAAGGCCGCGGGCCGTCGCGCGTTCCAGAATCTGAGCGAGACGATCCAGCGCGCGCAGACGAACCCGGCGGCGGCGCCCGCCGAGCCGCGCACGCAGGGCAACGGGCTGCTGATGCTCGCGGGACTGCTCCTGATGATCCCCGGCCTGATCACGGACGCCCTCGGTCTGCTGCTCCTCGTGCCCCCGGTGCGGGGCGCCCTGAGCCGGTACACGGAGCGGGCGGTCGAGCGCCGGATGAGCACGGCGGCCGAGGGCACGCTGGGCGGCGCCTTCCAGCAGGCGCGGATGCGTCAGCCCGGCACGACCGTGATCCAGGGCGAGGTGGTCCGCGAGGACGACCGCCCGGGATCCCACCCCGACGACTCCGAGCCGCGCCCGCCGATCATGCCGTCCTGAGGGCCGGACGTTCGGGCCGCACGTTCAGGTCGGCCGGCCCCGGGACAGCCTTCGGCCCGGGGAGAAGCTTCGGGACGGCCTCGGTCACCCCGGGACGGTGTTCGGGCCGGTGACCGGGCGGATTCCGACCGCCGCCCGCCGACATGCGACAGGCGACCGCCGGGCGGGCCCCTCGCGGGCGCTCTCACCGGAATCGGCTCGGATGCCGCCGGATTCGGTGCGCGAGGCGGCCCCGCCAGGGATCAGGAGACGAACGCGGAAACGGCCTGGGGCCGGACACACGGTGTGTGTCCGGCC
>NZ_JBHYTK010000315.1:0-1887 GCF_042749255.1 Streptomyces sp. NPDC059524
TTCCCCGCGCCCCTGAAATGCAGGCGCTGCGCGCCGCATTTCCCCGATCAAGGTGCGGGGTGCCTTTCATCTGGGGAAGGCGCGGCGAAGCCGCAGCCTTTCAGGGGCGCGGGGAACTGCGCGAGAAGCCCCACCGGCCGGCACTCGCCGACGAACCCCTATAGAGCAGAACTCAAATCGAGCCGCACGACACACCCGCCCCCTCTACCCGTTCCCAGCGGCCAGCGTTAGAGTGGTGCTCTAAACCCGAACGGAGCGCCCCCTTGCGACTGACCCCCACAGAACGCGACCGCCTCCTCCTCTTCGGCGCCGCCGAACTCGCCCGGGCCAGAAAGTCCCGCGGCCTGCGGCTGAACGTGCCGGAGGCGACCGCCCTGATCGCGGACACCGTCTGCGAGGCGGCCCGCGACGGCCGCCGGCTCGCCGAGGCCATCGAGGCGGCCCGCTCCGTCCTCGGCCCCGACGACGTACTGCCCGGCGTCGCCGACGTCGTCACGGAGGTCCACGTGGAGGCCGTCTTCGACGACGGCTCCCGCCTGGCCGTCGTCAGCGACCCGATCGGCGGCGGCATCGGCGAGGACGCCCCGGGCGCCCTCCTCCCCGGCCCCGAGCACTCCGACCCGGCCCCGGAGCTGACCCTCACGGTCACCAACACCGCGTCCGTGCCCGTCTCGGTCACCTCGCACTTCCACTTCTTCGAGGCCAACCCCCGCCTCCGCTTCGACCGCGCCGCCGCGTACGGCATGCGGCTCGCCGTACCGGCCGGCTCCTCCGTGCGCTTCGGCCCCGGCGAGAGCGGCGAGGTCGGCCTCGTCCCGATCGGCGGCGCCCGCGTCGCCATCGGCTTCGCCGGACTCGTCGACGGCCCGCTCGACGCCCCCGGCGCCCGCGAGGAGGCGCTGCGCCGCGCCGCCGCCTGCGGCTATCTCGGCGTACCCGACACCACCAGCGACGAGGAGGCCGCCCGATGAGCCGCCCCGGAGGACACCCCGCCGAGGCCCGGCGCCTCACCCCGCACGAGTACGCGGCGACCCACGGCCCCCGCGCCGGCGACCGCATCCGCCTCGGCGACTCGGGCCTCACCATCCGCGTCGAGTCCGACTCACAGGCGTACGGCGACGAGTTCCTGGCCGGCTTCGGCAAGACGGCCCGCGACGGACTCCACCTGAAGGCCGCCGCCGTCCGCGACACCTGCGACATCGTGATCAGCAACGTCGTGGTGATCGACGCCGCGCTCGGCATCCGCAAGGTGTCCATCGGCATCCGCGAGGGCCGCATCCACGCGATCGGCCGCGCCGGCAACCCGGACACGCTCGACGGAGTCGACGTCGTCGTCGGCACCGGTACCACGATCGTCTCCGGCGAGGGCCTCATCGCCACCGCCGGAGCCGTCGACACCCACGTCCACCTGCTGTCCCCGCGCATCATGGAGGCCTCGCTCGCCTCCGGCGTCACGACGATCATCGGCCAGGAGTTCGGCCCCGTCTGGGGCGTCGGCGTCAACTCGCCGTGGGCGCTCAAGCACGCCTTCTCCGCCTTCGACGCCTGGCCCGTCAACATCGGCTTCCTGGGCCGCGGTTCGTCCTCGCACGAGGCCCCGCTGGTCGAGGCGCTCGCCGAGGGCGGTGCCCTGGGCTTCAAGGTCCACGAGGACATGGGCGCCCACACCCGCGCCCTGGACACCGCGCTGCGCGTCGCCGAGGAGCACGACGTCCAGGTCGCCCTGCACAGCGACGGCCTGAACGAATGCCTGTCCGTCGAGGACACCCTCAAGGTGCTCGAAGGCCGCACCATCCACGCCTTCCACATCGAGGGCTGCGGCGGCGGCCACGTGCCGAACGTCCTGAAGATGGCCGGTGTCCCGAACGTCATCGGGTCCTCCACCAA
>NZ_JBHYTK010000316.1:0-1823 GCF_042749255.1 Streptomyces sp. NPDC059524
CCCGGCCCCCATACCCCCCCGGGGCCGGTAGCCGACCCCCTTACAGGTTCGACTCCGGGCCCCGAAGAACGGGCTGAGCGCCGGAGGCGTTACGCGTTACGCCTCGTCGCGCCGCAACGAAGGCTTCAGGTCCTTGAAGCGACCCAGAAGCCCGTTGATGAACGCCGGAGACTCATCCGTGGAGAACTCCTTGGCCAGCGAGACGGCCTCGTCGAGCACCACGGCGTCCGGGGTCCCGTCGACCCAGACCAGCTCATAGGCGCCGATCCGCACGATGTTGCGGTCGACGACCGGCATCCGGTCCAGGGTCCACCCGACGGCGTACTGCGAGATGAGCTCGTCGATCCGGGTCGCCTTCTTGGCGTATCCCTCGACCAGCTCCATCGTGTACTCGCTGACGGGCGGCTGCCGCGTGTCGCTGCGGGAGTGCCGGATCCAGTCCGCGAGGACCGTCAGGACGTCGGCGCCGCGCTGGTCTGCCTCGAAGAGGATCTGGAAGGCGCGCTTGCGGGCCGTGTTACGGGCAGCCACGGTTAGCTGTTCACCCGGCCGAGGTAGCCGCTGTCACGGGTGTCGACCTTGATCTTCTCGCCCGTGGTGATGAAGAGCGGGACCTGGATCTGGTGGCCGGTCTCCAGGGTGGCGGGCTTGGTGCCACCGGTGGAGCGGTCGCCCTGGACGCCCGGCTCGGTCTCGGCGATGGTCAGCTCGACGGCGGCCGGCAGCTCGACGAAGAGCACCTCGCCCTCGTGCTGGGCGACCGTGGCGGTGAAGCCCTCGATCAGGAAGTTGGCGGCGTCGCCGACGGCCTTGCGGTCGACGTGCAGCTGGTCGTAGGTCTCCATGTCCATGAAGACGAAGTAGTCGCCGTCCATGTACGAGAACTGCATGTCGCGCTTGTCGATCGTGGCCGTCTCGACCTTGACGCCGGCGTTGAACGTCTTGTCGACGACCTTGCCGGAGAGCACGTTCTTCAGCTTGGTGCGCACGAAGGCCGGGCCCTTGCCGGGCTTGACGTGCTGGAACTCGACGACGGACCAGAGCTGGCCGCCTTCGAGCTTGAGCACCAGGCCGTTCTTGAGGTCGTTCGTGGAAGCCACGGTTGCGGAATCTCCTGGACTGACGTGGACGACCCCGGGGCACAGCGCGTAGCCGTCGGCTACAGCGCGAGCAGCTCCTTGGTCGTGATGGTGAGTAGCTCGGGTCCGCCGTCCGCCTCGGGGCGGACGACGAGCGTGTCATCGATCCGGACGCCGCCCCGGCCCGGGAGGTGGACCCCCGGTTCGACGGTGACCGGCACACAGGCGTCCAGTTTACCCATGGCGGCGGGGGCCAACTGCGGGTCCTCGTCGATTTCGAGCCCCACCCCGTGTCCGGTCAGTTGTGCGAGTCCGTCACCATACCCCGCCGAGACCAGTACGTGCCGGGCGGCCCGGTCCACCTCACGGCACTCGGCACCGGGCACGAGGCTCTCCCGTCCGGCCCGCTGAGCGGCGAAGACGAGGTCGTAGAGCTCGATCTGCCAGTCCGCGGGCGTGGTCCCGATGACGAAGGTGCGGCCGATCTCGCACCGGTACCCGCGGTACGTCGCGCCGAGGCACACGGAGAGGAAATCTCCTTCCTCGACCCGCCGGTCGGTGGGCCGGTGCCCGCCGCGGCCGGAGTTGGGCCCGGTGCCCACGGAGGTCGGGAAGGCCGGACCGTCGGCGCCGTGGTCGACAAGTCGACGTTCCAGTTCCAGGGGGAGGGGGCGCGCGCGGGGGGCGACCAATGTCGACTACCTCTTGTAGGCGAGCGCCAGGTGGGCGCTGTCAGCGGGCGAA
>NZ_JBHYTK010000317.1:0-1503 GCF_042749255.1 Streptomyces sp. NPDC059524
GACACCGCCGCCGACCAGCGCGACGGCCACGAGGCCGCCGCCGATCGCCATGTCGGTGCGGGTGGCGCCGGTCTCGGTGGAGCCGCCGAGACCACCGCGGACGCCGCCGTTGATGACGGTGAACGCGGCCGGCTTGGTCACGGTCGAGCCGCCGCAGGAGACGGTGATGTCGTGCGCGCCGGGCGTGGCGTTGTGCCGGATGCGCGCGGTGGCGGTCGCGGTGCTGCCCGTGGACCGGGTGAAGCTGGTGGTGTCGAACGCGTTCGACGAAGCGGTGCCGCCCTCCTGGCACTTGGTCGAGTCGACGGTGATGGTCAGCTCTCCACCGCGCGGGATGACGCTCGGCGTGGCCGTGATGTTGGACGGCGTCGGGTCGGACCAGGCGGACGCGGCGGGGGCGGCGAGACCGACGGCGGCGACGGCGACGGCGGACACCGCCAGAGCACGGGTGGTACGCATGGAAATCCTCCGCGGAAGACGTCCCCGGGGAACGGTCCCCGGGAATTTCGGCGAGAACGCCTCCCAGACGAACCCTCAGATGCCGTGCACGGCACCGCATTTCGGGAATCGGCCGTCCTGGTGAGGCGACACGCCGACGGATTTCCGCACAAGCAGACAATCCCGCAGGTCACACACCGTCAGAAAAATCCTGTGCGGGAGAACTCGGATGGCGCACCGGGGCCGCCCCGGCCGGTGGGCCGCCACCCGTTCGCCCTCGCCCCGTCGCCCGTCGTGCGCGCTCGACTTAGCGTGCTGGTACGCGCAACGGACACGGTCTCGCCGCCGGGTCCAGAGGGGATGAGCGAATGTTCAAGCCAGCCTTCGCCGAAGAGGAGCGACCCAGGAAGCGAGCCCCGTGGGGCGTGATAGCGCTGGTGCTGCTCACCGGTCTGGCGCTGATCCGCAACGGTTCGGGAGAGTTCGACGTCGGTCCGCCGCAGCCCGCGCCGGCCGCCGCGGCGGACACCCGGATCCCCGCGGCGCTCAAGTCCGCGGGCGCCCCGCAGCCGCTGCCGTTCTCGATGGCGGACCGGGTGCGCATCCCGGCGATCCGGGTGGACGCTCCGGTCACCCCGGTCGGTCTGGACGCGGAGGGCTGGGTCGACGCGCCACCGCCGCAGGACCCGAACCTCGCGGGCCAGTTCACGGGCTCGGTCTCACCGGGTGAGCAGGGCACGTCCATCGTGGTCGGGCATGTCGACAACATGCAGGGCCCGGCCGTGTTCTACGGGCTCGGCTCCGTGAAGAAGGGCAACCACGTCGAGGTGCTGCGCCGGGACGGCAGGACGGCCGTCTTCGAGGTGTACGGGATCGAGGTGTTCGAGAAGGCGAACTTCCCGGGCGAGAAGGTCTACGGCCCGACGGGCACCCCCGAGCTGCGGGTGATCACCTGCGGCGGCGGCTTCTCGAAGCAGAACGGCTACGACGGAAACGTCGTGGTCTTCGCCCGCCTGGTGTGGGGGGGCGGGTGGCCGCCCACACCCCGGGGGGCCCCGCGCCCCC
>NZ_JBHYTK010000318.1:0-1298 GCF_042749255.1 Streptomyces sp. NPDC059524
CCCTCCTCGCCCCCGGCCCGCCGCGGCCCCCGCCGCCCCCCCGCCGGCCCCCGCCCCCCCCGCTTCGGTGTGAACAGGTCTGCGGTCCGTGACTCGCAGGAGTGCACTACGGTGCGGCTGTGGGCTGAGCCACACGAACCGGTAGGTCCGCCCGGGTTGGGGCGCGATAGCCTGACGGGCGGATCTCTTGATGTAGAGAGATCGATCAAAACCCCGCTGTCCTACGGAGAACGCCATGACCCGCACTCCTGTGAACGTCACCGTCACCGGCGCCGCCGGCCAGATCGGCTACGCACTGCTCTTCCGCATCGCCTCTGGCCACCTGCTCGGCGCGGACGTGCCGGTCAAGCTGCGCCTCCTCGAGATCCCGCAGGGCGTCAAGGCCGCCGAGGGCACCGCCATGGAGCTCGACGACTGCGCCTTCCCGCTGCTCAAGGGCATCGACATCTTCGACGACCCGAACCAGGGCTTCGAGGGCGCCAACGTGGCCCTCCTCGTCGGCGCGCGCCCGCGCACCAAGGGCATGGAGCGCGGCGACCTGCTGGCCGCCAACGGTGGCATCTTCAAGCCGCAGGGCAAGGCCATCAACGACCACGCCGCGGACGACATCAAGGTCCTCGTCGTCGGCAACCCGGCCAACACCAACGCCCTGATCGCCCAGGCCGCCGCCCCGGACGTACCGGCCGAGCGCTTCACCGCGATGACCCGCCTGGACCACAACCGCGCGCTGACGCAGCTGGCCCAGAAGACCGGCGCGTCGGTCGAGGACATCAAGCGCCTCACCATCTGGGGCAACCACTCCGCCACCCAGTACCCGGACATCTTCCAGGCGTCCGTCGCGGGCAAGCCGGCCATCGAGGCCATCGGCGGCGACGAGAAGTGGCTGGCCGACGAGTTCATCCCGACCGTCGCCAAGCGCGGCGCCGCGATCATCGAGGCCCGCGGCGCGTCCTCGGCCGCCTCGGCCGCGAACGCCGCGATCGACCACGTGCACACCTGGGTCAACGGCACCGCCGAGGGCGACTGGACCTCCATGGGTATCCCGTCGGACGGCTCCTACGGCGTCCCGGAGGGCCTGATCTCCTCGTTCCCCGTCACCACCAAGGACGGCAAGTACGAGATCGTCCAGGGCCTGGACATCAACGAGTTCTCGCGGGCGCGGATCGACGCGTCGGTGAAGGAGCTGGCGGAGGAGCGCGACGCGGTCCGCGGCCTCGGCCTGATCTGATCCCGGCTCCACGACGCGGGTAGCCACCCGCGGGGGGGGGGGGGCGCCCCCCCCCCCGGGGGGTGTGGTT
>NZ_JBHYTK010000319.1:0-1180 GCF_042749255.1 Streptomyces sp. NPDC059524
TGGTTAACCCGCCTGGACGCCGGTTTAGCCGTCCTGGGCCAGGTATGCCCAATGAGGGCGGCCCCCGCACCAAAGCCGGAGTGAGCAACCGTGTCGAATCTCAAGCCATTTCAGCGAAATGTTTTTGATCTCGGACCATCGCATTCAGGATCGTCAGCAGCTTTCTCATGCATGCAACCAGCGCCACTTTCTTCGTCTTCCCTGCAGCAAGCAGACGGTTGTAGAACCTCTCGATCACCGGGTTATGGCTCTTCGAGGACAAGACAGCCATGTAAAGCACACTTCGCACCTCAGCTCGACCACCCCATATCCGTCTACGTCCTTTGTACAGGCCGCTATCGCAGTTAAAAGGGGCCACACCAACCAATGCAGCCACTTGTTTGCGATTCACTTTGCCTAGCTCAGGAACCATCGCCAGCAGCGAAAGTGCGAGCACATTGCCAACACCTGAGACCTCGCGCAGCAAATCATAATTGGCCTTCCAGGCCGGCGAAGCTTTGATCGCTTCGTGCAAGTCATCGTCTGTACTTTTAAGACGCTTTTGAAGCCAGACGATATGTGCCTTGATATCCCGTCGAAGCGCCTTGAATACCGCCTGTTTCAGTCGAGACTCCTCCGCCACGATCATATCGATAAGCTGACGGCGTCTAGTCAGTAGATCTGCCAGTTCACGAGCGTGTTCATCTGGCATCTCCCGAATTTCGGGTTTGACCGCCTGAGCAAACTCCGCAATCACCTGGGCATCCAGAGCGTCGGTTTTATCCAGCCGTCCGGTAGCCTTAGCGAAATCACGGACCTGACGGGGATTGACAACAACGACTGGTAATCCAGCAGCGCAAAGCTCGGCAGCGGCAAGCCGCTCATATCCGCCAGTTGCTTCCAGCACCACTAAAGCGGGCATCTGAGCCTTGAGATGCTTAGCTAAACGCTGGATATCTTCTGGAGTATTGAAAAACTGCTCGACTTGGCCAGTAGTGCTGACGAATGAGTCGAGCTTGTTTTTGGAAACATCAATTCCGACGAACGCAGAGTCATGGTCCATGGCGTTTTCCTCACGTCCAACCTTGCAGAATCGGGCTTTACGCCCAGGCAACCGTTCGGACTATTTTATAAAATAAACAGAGTTAACCCAATATAAAAAAAGATAATTTAATATTATTGCACCACGGGATGTAACACG
>NZ_JBHYTK010000320.1:0-1145 GCF_042749255.1 Streptomyces sp. NPDC059524
TCCCAGGACAGGTGGCTCCGCCACATGACCTGGGACGCCGCACACCGAGGGCACGCACCGACCGCCGCTGCGCCCGCGCTCCGCGCGGACGACGGGGAACTCCAGACAGGACCTAGAACAGGACGCTCATGAACGCTCCGACCTCCTGGAATCCCACGCGGCGGTACGCGGCGCGGGCCGGGGTGTTGTAGTCGTTCACGTAGAGGCTGACGACGGGGGCGACGTCGGCGAGCGCGTAGCGCAGGACGGCCGCCATGCCGGGGGCGGCGAGGCCGCGGCCGCGGTACTCGGGGGCGACCCAGACGCCCTGGATCTGGCAGGCGTCGTCGGTCGCGGCGCCGATCTCGGCCTTGAAGACGACCTTGCCGTGCTCGTCGAGGCGGGCGAAGGAGCGGCCGGATCCGACCAGTTCGGCGACCCGGGCCTGGTAGAGCAGTCCGCCGTCGCCGGCCAGCGGGGAGACGCCGACCTCCTCGGTGAACATCGCCACGCACGCCGGCATGATCGTGTCCATCTCGTCCTTGCGGACGCGGCGGACGTACGGGTCCGGGGTGACGTCGGCGGGCATCCGGTCGGTGACCATGAGCGGCTGGCGGGAGCGGACCTCGCGGGCCGGGCCCCAGCTGGGTTCGAGCAGCTGCCAGAGGCGGGCGGTGGGCTCGGCCGGGCCCACGATGGAGGAGCAGCGGCGGCCGGCGCGGCGGGCGCGGTCGGCGAATCCGCGGACGGCGCGGTCGGTGGCGCAGATCGGGACGAGGTTGGCGCCCGCGTAGCACAGGGACTGGAGCATGCCGTCCTCGTACCAGCCCCACATCTCGCCGCCGAGCCGCCAGGGGTCGAGGCCGGCGATGCGGACGCGGGCCGTCACGAAGGCGTTCGCGACGGGGTCGCGGTCGAGCACGGCGAGGGCGGCGTCCAGGTCACTCGGTTCGAGGACCCGGGTGGTGGTCTGGGTCAGCACGGGGCCTCATCTTGCTGGGGGTGCGAGGGTCTCCGACTGTACCCGGGGTCTCGGCTGAGCGGGATCCGCCTTCGCGTCTGCCGGGCGTCCTTGTGTGGCGGGTTCGGGCCGGTGGGGGCTGGTCGCGCCCCGCGGCGGAGCCGCTGACAGGCACAGCCCCGCGCCCCTGAGATGGCGCACGGAG
>NZ_JBHYTK010000321.1:0-1143 GCF_042749255.1 Streptomyces sp. NPDC059524
GATCGACGGCGCCGGGCCCTTCTTCACATCTGCTGCGACTCAGGCGTCGAGGACCTGGTCGTCCCGCTTCACGACGGGCGGCTCGACGGACCACGGGAAGTTGATCCAGTCGTCTGTGCGCTTCCACACGTACTCGCACTTCACCAGCGAGTGCGACTTCTCGTAGATCACCGCGGAGCGGACCTCGGCGACGTGGTCGAGGCAGAAGTCGTGGACCAGCTTCAGCGTCTTGCCGGTGTCGGCGACGTCGTCGGTGATCAGGACCTTCTTGTCGCTGAAGTCGATCGCGTTCGGCACCGGGGCGAGCATGACCGGCATCTCGAGGGTGGTGCCCACACCGGTGTAGAACTCCACGTTGACCAGGTGGATGTTCTTGCAGTCCAGGGCGTAGGCGAGGCCGCCCGCGACGAAGACGCCGCCGCGCGCGATGCTCAGGATGATGTCCGGCTCGTAGCCGTCGTCGGCGATGGTCTGCGCGAGCTCGCGCACGGCGCCGCCGAACATCTCGTACGTAAGGTTCTCGCGCACGTCACTCATGTTGCTGCCGCTCACACCTGGGTCCGATGGAAATTCTGGAAGGAGCGGGAGGCCGTCGGCCCACGCTGCCCCTGGTAACGCGAACCGTATCGCTCGCTGCCGTACGGGTACTCGGCGGGCGACGACAGCCGGAACATGCACAGCTGGCCGATCTTCATGCCGGGCCACAGCTTGATGGGGAGCGTCGCGAGGTTCGACAGTTCGAGCGTCACGTGGCCGCTGAAGCCCGGGTCGATGAACCCGGCCGTGGAGTGCGTGACGAGGCCGAGGCGGCCCAGCGAGCTCTTGCCCTCCAGGCGCGAGGCCAGGTCGTCGGGCAGCGAGATGACCTCGTACGTCGACGCGAGCACGAACTCACCCGGGTGCAGGATGAACGGCTCGTCGCCCTCCGGCTCCACCGTCCGGGTCAGATCCGCCTGCTCGACGCTCGGGTCGATGTGCGGGTACTTGTGGTTCTCGAACACCCGGAAGTAGCGGTCGAGACGTACGTCGATGCTCGACGGCTGCACCATGGATTCGTCGTAGGGATCGATCCGCACCCGCCCGGCGTCGATCTCGGCCCGGATGTCCTTGTCTGAGAGAAGCACTCACTGAGGATACGCAGAG
>NZ_JBHYTK010000322.1:0-1077 GCF_042749255.1 Streptomyces sp. NPDC059524
CGCGGCGGCGCGGGCGCGGACGACGGCGAGGGCGGCGGCGAGTTCTTCGGGGGTCGGGTTGCCCCGTACGACCTTGATCACCATGCTGCGGCTCCTGACGCTGCGGATCGGTTAGAGGGGGATGTTGCCGTGCTTCTTCGGGGGCAGGGACTCCCGCTTGGTCCGCAGCTGCCGCAGCCCCTTCACCACATGCGCCCGCGTGTCCGACGGCATGATCACCGCGTCCACATAACCCCGCTCCGCCGCCGTGTACGGATTCAGCAGCGTGTCCTCGTACTCCGTCATCAACCGCGCCCGCGTCGCCTCCACATCGTCCGCCGCCGCGAGCGTCTTGCGGTGCAGGATGTTCACCGCACCCTGCGCACCCATCACCGCGATCTGCGCCGTCGGCCACGCCAGATTCAGATCGGCACCCAGATGCTTGGACCCCATCACGTCGTACGCCCCACCGAACGCCTTCCGCGTGATCACCGTGATCAACGGCACCGTCGCCTCCGCATACGCGTAGATCAGCTTCGCGCCCCGCCGGATGATCCCCGTGTGCTCCTGCTCCACCCCCGGCAAGAACCCCGGAACATCCACGAACGTCAGCACCGGCACATTGAACGCGTCACACGTGCGCACGAACCGCGCCGCCTTCTCCGACGCATCGATGTCCAGACACCCCGCGAACTGCATCGGCTGGTTCGCCACGATCCCCACCGGACGCCCCTCCACCCGCCCGAACCCCGTCAGGATGTTCGGCGCGAACAACGCCTGCGTCTCGAAGAACTCCGCATCGTCCAGCACATGCTCGATCACCGTGTGCATGTCGTACGGCTGATTCGCACTGTCCGGAATCAGCACATCCAGCTCACGGTCCTCCTCCGACACCGCCAGATCGGCCTCCTCCGGAAACGCCGGCGGCTCACTCAGATTGTTCGACGGCAGATACGACAGCAACGACTTCACATACTCGATCGCGTCCTTCTCGTCCCCCGCCATGTGATGCGCGACCCCCGAACGGCTGTTGTGCGCCCGCGCACCACCCAGCTCCTCGAAACCCACGTCCTCACCCGTCACCGTCTTGATGACATC
>NZ_JBHYTK010000323.1:0-1010 GCF_042749255.1 Streptomyces sp. NPDC059524
GGGCCGTGACTTGGTAGCCTGGGCCGAGCCAGGCTTGTGCGATCAACCCCAGCAGTGGGTTGGCGTAATATTCGACAAAGGATGCCGGTGACTGTAGTGCCGCCTTCTGTAATGAGTTCCAGATACGTCCGTTACTGCCGGCCTTGGCGAAGTGGTCGGCGGCCACACCTTGTGCAGCCTATTGGGCAAAGATCGCTTCGAATACCTGGCTGTGACGGTCCACCACGTCCAAGTCGGCGTAGCCCTGGCGCACCACCATCACTCCCGGCCCCTGGCTGAACAGGCGATGCAGTTCGTCCAGCACGGCGTGATGATCGCCGTTGCGCAGTGCCTGGGCTTGATAGATCGGGAGGTTGCTGCACACTTCGGCGCAGTGCGGGTAGTCCTCGGCAGCCGCCTGCTGGGCACAGATCGAGTGAAAATCTTCCAGTTGCACTGCGTCGGCGCTGACAAAGGCAGGCATCACGCACCCTCCACCTGGCTCAGGGCCTGATCGGGGCGTGGGGTGCCGCCGTCGCCACAGCCGATGACGCCTTGCTCCAGGTCGATCACCGTGCCGGTCATCATTCCCGACTCGCGTGACAATAGAAATGCCACGCTCTGGGCCACCTCTTCAGGTTTGAGCAGGCGGCCGAAGGGCTGCGCGGCTTCGGCGGCCTCCAACCAGCCATCCCCGGCACCGTGGTAGTGCCGCTGGATTTCATCCTCGTGAGGTGTGTCCATCCAGCCGATGTTCAAGCCGTTGACCCGAATCCGGTTGCGCAGGGCGCTGAACGCCACGTTTTTGGTCAGAATCGCGAGAGCGCCCTTGGACGCCGCGTAGGCACTCAAGAACGATTGCCCGCCGTGGCCGGTGACACTCTGGATATTGACCACTGCACCTTCAACCCTCTGGCTGATCATCAGCTTCAAGGCTTCCTGCATCAGGAAAAACGGCGCCCTCACATTGACCGCAAATAGTCGGTCAAACAGTTCGGGGGAGGTGTCGAGAATGGTGCCGCGATCCGACA